>JAJNBK010000370.1 GCA_021155845.1 Nitrososphaeraceae archaeon | reverse complement strand
TGGATATAGCTGAAAAGAAGAAAGTCATTTTGACTTCAGGTTACATTGAGCGGTTCAATCCTGTTGTACAAGAAGTTAAACGGCTTATAGATTGCAGTATGTATGGTGATCTATTAATGATGGAATTTCATAGAGAAAGCAGAATGCCATCACATGTCAAAGATGTTGGAATAATTTACGATACTTCGGTTCATGATATCGATACTGCAATGCTTCTGTTCAATTGTAGGCCACAAGTTGTATTTGCTCTTTCCGGTAAAAAATTCCACTCTTATGAAGATTTTGCAACTATTATGCTTGGTTTCAAGGGTCAAAAAGTAGCTATTATCGCATCAAACTGGATTACTCCAAAGAAAGTTAGAAAGTTTAGTGCAGTATGTACTGATGGTATAATAGCTGGAGACTTTATCACACAAGAAATTACCATTGACCATGAAGATTCTACTGTAATTCCACGCCGTCAACAATTTCAAGAACCCTTGACCTTGGAATTACAAAGTCTATTGGATACGATAGATGGCAAAATTAGCAAGCCAGTTATTTCGGCAGTTGATGCAACAAATGTTACACGAGTAGCAGAAGCAGCACTTTTATCTAGTAATACTGGCTCCCCAATTTATCTGGATCTGAAGTGATACATGAAAAAATCAATGCTTGATATCCTCGCATGCCCTATAGACAAACACTATCCATTAGAATTGTTTGAAATTAATATAAAAAAATATAATTACAATAATAATAATCATAATAACAGTGATATTGTCATATCTGAAGGTATTTTGTTTTGTACGAAATGCTCTCGTTATTATCCAATTATAGAAGAGATTCCAGTCATGCTACCAGATGAACTTCGTGAAAAGCAAACAGATATTGACTTTCTGCGGAAATGGAGTGATAAAATTCCTGAGAAAGTCATAAAGCGTGGAAATCCTTGGCATCTTTCGGATATAAAGAACTATAAAATAGAGAAATAGGAGGAGGATAAGTTATGCAAGATCATCATGATAATAGTAAAAATACTTCAAATAGTCATCGTAATAATTATGCTAATGCTCCCGGTGTAACAAACTATATTTCAACCACTGCGAGAATTGGCAAAAATGTAAAGATATGGCATTTTGCATATGTTGGAGACGATACAATAATTGGTAATAATGTTATGATTGGTTCACTGACTCATGTGGATTACAAAGTAAAAATCGGCGATAATACAAGAATTGAAGGTTCTGTATATATTCCTCCGTTAACATCAATAGGAAAAAACGTATTCATTGGTCCAGGCGCTACTTTTACTAATGATCCATATCCTATGAGCCGAAAAATGGTTGGAGTTGTCATAGAGGATGATGCAATTATTGGCAGTAGAGCGGCAATACTGCCTGGAGTAAGAATTGGAACAAACAGTATTGTGGCAATGGCGGCAGTAGTAACAAAAAATGTACCACCCAATGTTGTTGTCATGGGCCACCCTGCTAAAGTGAAATATTCTAGAAGTGAATATGACAAGAAAAAAGCTGATTGGGAATCAAATAATTCTCATTAATTTGTCGTAAAACCTTAATCCGATTAACGTCCGAAAATTAAACCTGAATAACTTTCCATCTGATGACCACTAAATTTTATTTAGAATATTCAGATATTTTATTATTATCATATATAAAATTAATAGCCATTTAGAAAACCTTGATTACTCTAATTTCAGTTTCGCACGCAGGATTTGCTTTCATTAATATAAAATCTGAGTTTTGTTTGTTCTTAGATATAACTTTGGCAAAATCATACTTAGAACATGCTACAACTATCATCGTTTTATCGCTTGGATATAGATCAAAAGCAACACCTTGTTGTCGCTCAACGTCTCCTATATAATCTTTAAGTCTTGATTCAAGGGAAGATAGTAATTCTATCTTGTCTCCTCTCATCTCGTTTGGATCTAATGTCCAAGCAATGACCACTTTCGTTCTACTTGCCTTCAGGTCGCGTTTCCTTAAAATATCCCTTATTTCATCTATCAAGTGTTTTATATAGCCTTCTATGGCTTTGAGAGTTCCATTAACGAGATACATCAATGGTCCTGCGCCGCTCAGAGATGAACTGATCGCCCTTAGGTCATACAATCCATTTGCAACATCATCTAGATATATGTCGCTGTATCCATGATGCATAACTTCCCTACGGCTGTTAGCATCGTGGGTATGTTTACAGATTTCTAAGATGCTGGCCATCCCTGTGTAATGTCCTAAGATCTTGATAGAATGGACAAATTCTGCAGAAATAACATTTACATAATTCAATTTACCATGCATGTTAGGATCATATAGCATTTTGGTGATGTGTGTATCCTGTCTTGATTTTAATGAACCTATCAAAGTTTCAGAGGCTATAACATCATCTGTGTTGATTGGCATATAATAATAGAAAACATCCTTGCCTACTGACATACCTGTTATATGTTCGATTAATGCAATGTTTTCGTTACTCCCACCTATTCCTGTGGGAAGAGTATAGATAATTGAAGAACCTCTTTTCAAGGCTCTAATTGCATCCCTAAACTTGGATGTAACATCACTCTTTACCTCTTGTCCTATCTTCCGGATTCTTGGTGCAAAAAATATATAGGCAGCATCGCTAATTGCAACGTCAATCGGTTCAAGACCTAATAAGGGCTCATCCTCTACCAAAGCGCTCACATTAGGATAGGTCCGGGCAATATCTGGCTTTAATGTAATAGCCATTCGAGCAGATTCATCGATTAACGAAACCTTTGAGCCTTTAATTGCAATAGAAGAGGCAATGCGGTACCCTTCCGTACTTAGTCCATATACCGCCGCAGTTATTGTTGTTGATGACGCTGATCCGGCGCTCAAATTATATAACGACCCCTCTCCACATGCGCATAGCCCCGATCTCCTTAGCTATCTAAAGGAGGGTTAAAGAAAAGGTTTTTCCATTGCAATTACCTCATTTGATTAACTTTGAGAGTTTGGTTTGATATTTTAACACCAAAACAGGTAATGTTTTTTAAACCCGCAATAGATTTGTTCAAGGAAGCTGGTCATGAATCATTATGCACATCTAGGGAATATAGAGAAGTAGTAGAGCTATCAAAGATTAAGCAGCTTCATCTTAAAATTGTTGGAAGACACGGCGGAGCCGGAAAATACGAAAAACTGTGTGAAAGTGCTAATAGGATATTTGAACTCGCTCATCTAGTAAAGCAATTCGAGCCCGATGTTGCGATATTCAATGATTCCCCCCATGCTGAAGCCGTTGCAAGACTTACAATACCACTTATAGACCATCTGTTTTCTCCGTGGGTTATACCTTATTCTGCATGGAATAGATTTGGGATTCCAAAAACTAGGATAACAAGATATAGAGCATTAGATCCTGTTGTGTGGCTCAAACGCAACCCTTTATCTTCATCATCATCATCGCCATCCAATTTGGTCAATGAAATCGGTCTTGAAACATCGAAAAAGAATATTTTGATTAGAGTAGAAGAGACAAAAGCTTCCTATATCGCAGACAAAAAGATAGAAAACAGCATCTCTATGGTCGATGCTATTGTCGATAATTTATCTGTGGCGACTAACATAATTATTCTGTGCAGATATGAGGACCAGATAACCGAATTAACAAAAAGATATGATGGAAGAGCATATATTATGCAGAACGTTCTCGACGGTACCTTATTAATATCATTAGCTGACTTATTCATAGGGGCTGGAGGGACAATGACAGCCGAAGCATCATT
>JAJNBK010000369.1 GCA_021155845.1 Nitrososphaeraceae archaeon | reverse complement strand
ATAATGATTAGGACCTATCATTACGACGTCATCAAATTCCATTGATGATACCTCATAAAATCCATTAGCAGCAACCGCGCCTGAATAAATATATCCCGCGTGAGGCGAAACAATTCCATAAATTCTACGTTTTAAGTCAGACGGCGGCATTTTATTCGGTCCAAACCCCTGATCTTTAAAAGACCGTTCTATTGTTTGGTTAAGTTTAAGAGGATCGCTTGGATAAAAAATTCCAGCTACCGCAGCGTGACGTATTTTTACCCTACTGTTATTCAAGGTAATTCCTCAACCAGTTTGGTTTCAAAGTCATCGATTGACACCTTCATCTCATTATCTGACTTGATATTGCCTTGTTTCTTTAAAACCTCTCTTGCGAGGAGCCAATAAACGGTAGCCAGAGCTTTTCTCCCTCTGTTATTTGCAGGGATGACTAGATCTACTTTTGATGTCACATTGTCACTATTAGAGATCGCAATTACTGGAACGCCTGCTCTAGTAGCCTCAATGACCGCTTGTTGATCGGCTTGTGGATCAGTAACAATGACTATTTCAGGCTCCATATATTTTGGCAGGGATGGATTTGTGAAAGTTCCTGGCATAAATCGCCCGAAGATACCGGTAGCGCCAGTAAATTCACAGAACTTTTCGACAGGTGTTTTACCATATTCACGGGCAGAAGTCACTGCGACTCTTGATATGTTCGAACGTCCGATAAATTTTGCCGCAACATCAATTCTCGATAACGTTTTGCTAATGTCAAGAATATACAAACCTTCTGGGTTTGCACGCACAATAAATGGTGTCATATATTTAGTCTTAACTGGAGTACCAACACGAATACCGGTAGAAAGAATCATTTTCTCCAAATTATTGCTATCCTCACTGTAATTCACATCTTCTTTAGGTTCAGAAGAAATAGATTGTTCAGAAAGTGTCTCATCGTCGTTAGTTTCTTCCAATCCTTTGGCCTCAACTTCAGTTTCCATCGGTGTATTCTGAATCTCCTTTTCGTTACTCATATTAAGTAGAGAACACTTCAGCCATTCCATCTATTAAATCATACTCCGATAGCCGTAAAAGCTCGTTTAGCTTTGAAACACGTTCTCCTCCTATAATGCCTGCCTTTAGCATCTTCGAACCGGTAGCAATTGCAATATGGGAAATATGTGAGTCGGTAGACTCGCCTGATCTATGTGATGTTACAATTCTTATATTATTATTAGTGCATTCCTTAGCAAAGTTCAGGGCATCATATAGGCTTCCTGCCTGATTTACTTTCAAAATTGCGCCACTACACGATCCATGCTTTACTGCTTCTTTTACTCGTAAAGCATTTGTAACTAATATATCATCACCTGTAACTAGACAATTTGAATTCTTTTTAGTGATTGCTGCCATATTCTTAAAATCTTCCTCATGAACAGGATCTTCTACATAAATGAGTTTGTAGGTGTTAATTAGATGGTTGACAAACTCTATTTGTTCTTCAGTATCTCGTAATATTCCCTGTCTAGAATAATCATAAACTTGTTTGTTTTCATTCCATATTGAGGAACTAGCAAAATCGATTCCCAAAGACATGTCTTTTCCTATAGTAAAACCACAATTTTTTTTAAAGTTCATTTCAAGAGCCTCCATTATATTTTGAGCTCCTATGGGACAAGCTAGAATCTCTTGTATATCAGGAGTACCAGGACCAGCATGAGCACCGCCACCTAAAATGTTCCCTAATGGATAAGGGAATTTATATTGTTTTGTCTGTTTTAATAATTTGAATAATGGTATATCTAGTGCCTTTGCTGCTGAATCAACTGACGCAATGCTCAAAGCATAGGCTATTGCTCCGCCGATCTTATTATATGACGCGCTACTGTCAATAGATTTTATAATATCAAAGATTGCCTTTGGATCCTGAGCCTCTATACCAATAAATTTCTTGATATTTGCATTAAATATTTCCATCGATTTTTCGGGCTTATTATCCGAAAAACTTTGTGCTTCCAATTTTCCTACACTAGCACCAGAAGGTGCGCATGCTCTCCCAAAGAATTTATTGTCAGTGATAACGTCTATCTCTATACTTTTGCTTCCTCTACTATTAAAAACAATTCTGCCTTTAACCCCTGAGATTAACGGCATTTTATCTTATTCTATTTCCGACTGAATCTCTGACATTCTTCGTCTTAACGCCTCATAGTATGGTATTACCTGATATATTGTTTCGACGCTGGATACAAACATTCGTCTACAACAGTAACGTTTCATGTTTAAAGAATCCATAACCTTCGCAGGATCTTCACCTCCTGTTTGTACTCTTTCTGAGTATTCTGCAAACTTATCTGCAACTAACTTTCCACAGGTAAAACAGCGTACGGGTACTAGCACGTCTTTGTAATCCTTTAAAGGATTATAAAAACTATTATCGTTTGTTAATTTATAAAACATAATGATATTGTTAACGATATCTATAATTATTTCATACTTATCTTTTCTATAAGATTGTCAAAAAAGCATTTATTATCATCAATCATCTAAAAACGAGCGGGAGTCGCCCAGCTTGGCCAAAGGCGTAAGACTGAGGCTCTTATCCCTTAGGGGTTCGTGGGTTCAAATCCCATCTCCCGCATTTCTAAAGGCTGGCGAGATGCATCGCGATAATATGGAACAAAGAAATCAAGTTTGTATATGTATTATTAAAGAGATTCAGCTAACAATAGATATCTGTCAGTATAACAATTATTCTCTATAATTATTAGAATAATAAATAATATCGCTTCTTTTGGATGGTTTATGTATCTTCTCCTCTTCTGAAGGATTCAATTACTTCCTGACTGTGACCTGCTGGCTTTACTTTAGAAAAAATTCTAATAATTTTGCCATTTATGTCGACTAGAAAGGTAGCTCTATTAACACCAATATACTCCTTACCCATAAAACTTTTAGGCCCATAAACACCGTATTTCTTGGAAATTTCATTTTGTGGGTCCGCGGAAAGAAGATAGGGAATGTTCAGTTTTTGTCTAAATTTTTTATGTGATTCATAGTTGTCCGGGCTAACACCTATAATCTCTATGTTAGCGTCTTTTATCTTGTTATAATCTTTTGTGAATTCCATTGCCTCTGTCGTGCAACCTGGTGTGAAAT
>JAJNBK010000016.1 GCA_021155845.1 Nitrososphaeraceae archaeon | reverse complement strand
CTATCTTTGTTTCGTGTGCTTTTTCAAGAATTGCCTGTGCCATAGGATGTTCACTTCCCTGCTCTACTGAAGCGACCAGATGAAGAAGCTGATCTTCTGGGATACCGTTTTTTGTAGTCACAATTTCAACAACTTTGGGTTGACCTAGTGTGAGAGTACCCGTCTTGTCAAAGATGACAGCATCTATCTTGGAAGCTTCCTCCAGCGCGACAGCATTTTTGTATAAAATACCATTTAAGGCGCCAAGCCCTGTACCCACCATGATAGCCATAGGTGTGGCCAAGCCCAATGCATCAGGACATGCAATTACAATGACTGTTATTGCAAGTGTAGTTGCAAAGACTATCGATTCAAGTCCAACCGCATACCACATAATAAACGTAGCAAGTGCTGTAGTAATTGCTACAATAACAAGCCACTGAGATGCCCTATCAGCAAGTCTCTGAGAAGGAGCCTTAGAGTTCTGTGCCTGCTGTACAAGCCTTATGATTTGTGCTAAGGCCGTGTCTGCTCCTACTTTAGTCGCTCGGAACTTAAATGAACCTGTTTTGTTTATTGAAGCACCAACTACCTCGTCACCCTGGAACTTGCTAATAGGAACACTTTCACCTGCGATCATTGATTCATCAACATCCGATGAACCCTCAATGACTATACCGTCAACTGGAATTTTATCTCCTGGTCGAATGTGAATGACATCATCAACGAGAACTTCTGATGTTGGTATCTCCACCTCTTGTCCATTTCAGATGACAGTGGCTTTTGGAGGTGCCAGATTCATTAATGTACTAATGGCTTGTGATGTGCCGGCACGAGCACGCATCTCCATGAGATGACCGAACAAAACGAAAACAAGGAGCAGCGAGGCAGCTTCATAAAAGACCTCTGATTTGAAAAAGAACGTTGCCCCTACGCTGAACAGATATCCTACTAAAACTGATAACGATACAAGAACTGCCATGTTGAGTACACGGTTCCTATGATATTACTTCATTAGAAATACCTAAGGGTAAAGGAGCCTGAATCTTAAAGACTTGTGTAAATAATGGAGAGTAGATAAAAACTGGGATTGCTAAGACAAGGGCAACAATAAAACGCCTTCGCATATCTCTAACCATTTCTTCCATAGACATTCCTACGCCATGTCCCATCTCATGAGACATTGCAGTAGCTTGTTTACTTCCCATTTCTGTTGCTTTATCGTGTCCTACATGTTCTGGTGAGACTTCTTCATGAGTAGTACTTGAAGTGTGAGAAGAAACTTGTTCTTTTAATTGAAGCTGCGTAGCACTACTGGATCTTCTCTGGTATGCAGCAGCTGAATGACTATCAGGAGGAGGATCTAATGGCTTGCTAATATGCGCAGAAACTTGCTCACCTGAACAATGATAGCTACATTCTGAGATCAGTTTTTTGATCTCTTCTAATGTGACCTTTGACTCATCATATTTTACTGTAGCCGTGCCAGTAAGGAAGTTAGCTTCAATATCATATATGCCTGGATAATTTAAAAGTCGCTTTTCAACGCCCAATCCATCGCATATCGACATCATTCCTTCAATACCTATGACGATAGTCTTCATGGTTACTTCTTCACACCAACCCATCTTTGCAAACTATATTATATAATAATAATATGACGTGAATCTGACGACGAGAAATAGTCTATTATACAGAAATGAAAGCCAACTAACAGTTTAACAGTTTCTGACCTGTTGATATTATACAATATATTGATCTTCCTATAGGTTTTTTTATTGCTCTTATTGGCTACTTCATCTACTGCATAAAATGGGTTCCTTTGGCTCGCCAGAAAGGCTACAATATTTATACATATGATTTATGATTATAACACGAAAATAATACTACTAGATATAAGCAATAACATCCACGTAATTGTCCGTTAGATAAATGATCTATAAGTTGCAGTTTGGATTTATTATCATTGCCTTATTTGTTCTTAGTTTGATGTTCTCATCTATCTATGTAACAGAAGATGTATTATCTTCTTCTTCATCATCATCTAGCTTTACCTTTGTCAAAAAGATACCACAAGAAGGCATATCAGAAATTCAGATTTTCGAACCAGAAGGAATAGACGTTGATTCTGAAGGAAATGTTTATGTAAATGATATAGGTCCCAATCGTATACTCAAATTCTTCAAGAATGGTACTTATGTTTTGAGTTGGGGTTCTACAGGTTCAGGTAATGGACAGTTTAACCATCCACATGGTAATGAGGTAGATTCCCAAGGTAATGTCTATATCACAGACCAGGGTAACCAACGTATCCAGAAATTTACAAGCAATGGTACTTTTATAACAAAATGGGGTGCTCCTGGAACTGAGAATGGACAATTTATGCATCCACATGGAGTTGCTGTGGACTCCAAGGGAAATGTCTTTGTAAGTGATAGAGACAATGCAAATATACAGAAATTTACAGCAGATGGTAAATTCATAACAAAGTGGGGTTCTGAAGGCAGTGGTGACGGACAATTTATTCAACCATGGGATGTAGTAGTAGACTCTGATGATATCGTGTATGTACCAGATTATGGAAATAACCGAATACAAAAATTCACAAATAATGGAGAGTTTATTGCAAAATGGGGCACTGAAGGAGAAGGTAATGGACAGTTTAATCAGCCAGCGGTTATAGCATTTGACTCCACTGGTCTCATGTATGTAACTGATTCTGAAAACCATCGTGTCCAGATCTTTTCTAAGGATGGCACCTTTATAACGAAGTGGGGGAGTGAAGGCAGTGGTGACGGACAGTTTTCAAAGCCAGAGAGCATTACGTTAGATTCGTTAGGTTATATATATGTGGCAGATACGGATAACAATAACGTACAATTGTTTATTTCTAATTAAATTTGTGTTATAATTATTCTTATGACAAATAAAAAAAACTTAGGCGACTTCCAGATTAAAGTCTGCTACAACTATCCTGCCTTGATGTTGGAATTGTCCCCATGCTTTGTATAGGCCTGGTTTTGGAAAGTTAGTTCTAAAAGATATATCAGGTCCACCCTTCCAACTACGATCTACCTCTTCAGTAGGATGCACATGAAGGAACTCTCTAATGTCGCTGCTGATAATAACACTATGCCCTCCTGCTCCCATTAAAGGTTCTAAGTCAGTTACTGGCTTACCTTCAACATCTGATATACTAAAGACAATATCAGCATCATTATGGGTTACAAGCTTTTCTGGTAATTTCAAACTAATTTGGTATTTTCTATCTAATGATTCCTTGGTGTATTTTCTGTCATGTCCAAGCGTTACAGGCTTATGAATGGGATGACCTGTAACGTTAATCCTAAATGCTACAAGGGTTTGATTTCCGCCTTTTGGTTTAAAATCAATCCACAGTTTATATCTGCCAGATTCTGGAAATGTATGGACTATAGTAAAGCTTTCGCCGTTGTTTTCAAATGTTGGGTGAATATGAGCAAAATAAGAAAGATCCTGGCCTACAATTATAAGATGCATCAGTTTGTCATGTAAAAGTTCAAATTCTCTAATAGGATCTCCTGATTTTTGCTCTGTAACAGATAATATCAGTTTAGTTTGCCTTCCAGCTTCTGGAGTAATGGAATCGTATTGCAGATTCACATTGTAATGGTTAGAGATTGGTAATTGTTGTTGATGATGATGTTGTTGTTGATGTTGGCTATGCTGTTTATGCTTTTCCTGTTCGCCATGATCACTATTATTAGCATCATGGTGGTCCTTGTCATGTCCCATAGGTATGAACTTATCTTCTTTTCTAACAAATATTTTACTCATTGGGTTTTTTGTCATATTGTATAGATAGATATGCACATGTATAACAACAGATGCTTACAATTGTAAAGTATAATGCCTCGAAAGAATATGACATGAGCAAAAGAAAGATGCAATGCATACACAGAATAGACATGATATCATCCAATTTTTAGCTTATTACTGACAGCCAATCCTTTACAATTGTAAACTCCAGATGTTATATTTCCCCTATTATAACCAAGAATATGAATGATATATCTAAAAAGAAGAATAAAGAAAACAATGACAATGACAACGAAAACAAAATATTTAGCGTAGCCGTAAATCAAAAATTAAGCCGAAAATTACAAACACAAATGGAGGAGGCAGTGAGATTATGACATCAAAATCATCATCTACATCAGTAACAACAACAACTGCAGAGATTCCAGATCCTCGTAGATGGAAGGCGTTAGCTCTACTCTCTTTAGCGCAGTTCGTAGTGATTTTAGACACGTCGATCATAGGAGTAGCATTACCAACTATTCAGCAATATTTTGGATTCTCTCAAACTGATCTGCAATGGATATTCAATGCATATGTAATTGTATTTGGCGCTTTGTTGCTTCTTGGTGGCCGCCTATCAGACATCTTAGGACAAAGAAAAATCTTCATAATTGGCTTCATGACACTTACAATCGCATCAGTTGTTGCTGGCTTGGCAAATTCTGGAGTTATCCTTATTGTCGCTCGGGCTCTTCAAGGCCTGGGAGCAGCACTTATCGCTCCTTCTGCTCTCTCAATGGTCATGAGTCTTTTTGGCAGCAACAAGTCTGAGATGAATAAGGCTATGGGCATCTGGGGCGCGTCTGCACCAGCAGGGGGAACAGCTGGCGTCTTCTTAGGAGGAATAATTACTGCATGGCTTGATTGGCCATGGGTGTTTCTTATCAATGTGCCTGTAGGTATAGCAGTTCTAGCCCTAACTCCTAAGTTGCTACCTCGAGCAATCAAACGAAAGGGAAGTGTTGACTATTTAGGAGCTGTCTCTATAACTTCTGCTCTTGTCTTACTAGTCTATGCGATTGTTACTGCTAATGATGTTGGTTGGATGTCTATGCAAACTATCTTCCTTATGGCAAGTGTATCCGTTATGGTTGGTGCCTTCTTAGTAATACAAAGACGTAAAAAAGAGCCATTAATCCCATTGAATATATTCAAAATACACAACTTGTTAGCTTCCAATATTGTAATGGCCTTATTAGGTGCTGCGTGGATCCCGATGTGGTTCTTCTTAAATCTCTACATACAACAGATACTAGGCTATGGCCCCATGGAGAGCGGACTTGCGTTGCTACCAATGACAGTCATGATCATGGTCTTGATGATATCATATACTCCCCGACTAGTAAATCGCTTTGGTCTCAAAAAGAACATGATTGCTGGAATGGCCCTCTTGGCTGTTGCAATGGTGCTCTTTAGCGGAACTCCATCTGCTGCTGCGTCAGACAATAGTAACGGTAGTAGTGGTAATGAAAATCTAATCTATATGATATATGTCCTGCCTGCATCCTTAGTCGCTGCATTAGGAATGTCGCTAGCCTATATACCTGTGCTGACAGCAGCAGTATCAAATATACGCAAAGAAGAGTCGGGATTAGGCTCCGGCCTTGTAAACACCAGTTACCAAATTGGTTCGGCACTTGGTCTTGCAATTATGGTTGCTATATCTTCTGGCCACACTGAAACTCTGCAAAATATCGGAATTGAACAAATCGCTGCCTTGAACAGCGGCTTCCATCTTGCATTCATAGGTGCTACGGTTGTATCTATCATAGCAGCTGTTCTAATCCTAGTATCAATCAAAAAGATACAGCAGTCAGAAAAACTCTCTTCGGCCAAGCACTAATAGTGGGTTTAACCACTTTTTTTCTTTAACGGACTTAAATTCGCAACCTGTCTCCAACATTTACTTTATTTTGCTGTACAAAACAGATTTACTTCTAGAATATACTTTGCAGATTGTTTGGTTAGATAAGAAGGACAATAATCATGTTGTATACAAAGTTGAACATTTTTTCTGATATCTATAATTCTAAGATCTTTGTCAATGAAAATGATATCCAAAATGCTAAATTTGCTGCATATTTATACATATATATACAAACAACATTCCATTATTTCCATTATACACTTTTCCTAAACAGCAATCGTTTTAATATGTTGAATGCTCTCTGTTTCCATCATTCATAAATATTGCTAGAAGAGTAAATGGTATTGATATAACAGCTGTTATGATAATTATTGTTCTTAAAGAAGTTTCATCTATAGGATATCCCCAAGCAGGCAAGAACGGAATAGGAAAAACGATTAGAAGCCATATTGTTCCAAGTAAAAGAAGCATTTTCCATCTCTCTTTAAGTCTAGAACGCAATAGCATTGCTTTTTGATTTTATACCATATGAAAGATAAATTGTTTTTGGTACAAGTTTCTAGCTGGATAAGGATATCCACATTTTCTGTATCTGTAAATATGTGACCATATGCAAGAGGAAGATTTTTTCTTGATGAATAATAAGATGAGTGGTATCAGAAAGAAAGAATAGCTGCTATGAATATACAAAAAATAAGAAAAAGATATATGTATACATACAAACCAAACCATATTGTCGGTTTAAATTTCTTCTTACTATATTTAATGATATATACATTCTCTGGCTTGTTTTTGGTTTTAAATATATTGAGTACTTCTATTTCTTTAGTAAATAATCACAGATAGTTAATGATAATTATTAGATTTGGCCTCATCATGATAACATCTACTATTAATAGCAAAAAGAGATTGTAATCTTCTTATATCTTGACTACAATTGTAAGCCTTATTTTTCAGAGGACATCTATATTATGGATGTAGTTTAATACAGCCATAAAGAAGATTTTTTTATGTTTTAGAATTTATCTGAAACTAATGTCCTGCTGCTGTATGCTCTTCTTCTCCACCTGCTACTACTGCTGCAAACTCCGATACATGTATCACAATTGAAGTTGCATCAGGGAGGATAATACTTTGCTCTGCCGGATTTAGCAAGGCAATATCAGTTATGCTCGTACCATTTTGTTGCGGTATATCAACATGATACATACAAATATTTCCTAGAGTAGACATTTGCTCTACAAGTGTCATATTAAGTGGCGCTACGTCAGGTGCAATACCTCCTACAACTTTAACTGTTGCTTCTCCGCCACCATCACAAGGGAGATGAGCTGCTACATGACCTGATGATATGCTAGATGGAGTTGAATCATATAAGTGAATAAAGTTTTTTCCTGGAATAGTTTTCCCATCCATTAGAACTGTTACTGAGTCGTGTGCTTGAGAGGTTTGTACTTGTTGTTGTTGTTGTTGTTGTTGGCTGAAAGCAATATTACTATTTGTCGATAATAACAATATCGTTGTAATAAGAAGACTACACCCAAGTATGGATATAATATTTTTTTTGTTCATTCCTTTCAATATAAAGAAGGTCTATTTATAATTATTAAACTATGTGTATGAAAGCATATAAAATTCAACGGTACTAATAATCAAATTATAGATAGTAGAGGTAGGGTCTATAACTTCTAAAATTAAAATATAGGTAAGAACTTTAATTATAAATTCGTATGTGTTTTGGTATACTTCAAACTAAAAAAAATATTAGAATATACTGATCTATTGATATTAAGTTAACAGAGTCTTTCTTAGATTTGAAAAGCCATTATTCAAAGTATTTAATGGCTCTACTACTAATAATAATCTAATAAAGTCTAATAATCTGACATGATAATGGATGGAGTTCATAATTCAATGAGTGAAGATAGGAACTAATGCAGACATATAATTAAATAGCAACAAAGATAAACAAAAAATGTTATAATTGTAATATGAATTTAGAGACTTGGACTGCACTTGGATCCTTTGGGATGGC
>JAJNBK010000368.1 GCA_021155845.1 Nitrososphaeraceae archaeon | reverse complement strand
CTTGGAGAAAATAAAAGATGGGTAAAACAGAAAAAAATATTCTCGGCAAAAATGCTCCAGTAATAATAGATCTGTTAAAGAAAGCATATTGTGATGAGATGCAGATTTTTCATTATTTTTGGTATATTGGAATAAATATGGAAGGAATTGGCCTTGTCACATATGCTCCAGCTCTCAAGACCCAAGCTACAGGGGAATTAACACATGCAGAACTGCTTTCTAACAGAATTTCAGAATTAGGAGATAAGGCTCCAAGTGATCCTGCTGTATGGAAGACACAAGGTAATATAGGTATTTTAGATCCTGTACAATATCTTACATTAAGAGGAGCATTAGAAAAAGGATTAGAGTTTGAAGGTAAAGCAGTAGAGAATTATAACAATATTGCTAAAAAAGCATTAGAATATAACGATTTTGTAACATACAATCTTGCTACACAAATCTTGGCTGACGAAGTAAAAGACGAACAGCACACAGAAGATGTTCTGAAAAACCTTGAAGTAAAATAGTGAGTTTGACAATTTTTGTGATATTATAACTAACTAATATTTTCTTTGTGTTTACATTATTATTTCATTTTTCAAGCAAAAATATCCACTTACAGAACTATATGGATATCCCATTTGTTACGGAATGTTGATTGAAGAGTCTTCAAGATAGTTCTTGAAAACCCTATATTCATCTTTACCCTGTACTAACTATTATCCTCATATGATGTTTATATAATTGTCTTTATTATTCTCCTTATGTTTTGAACCTTTGAATTCTATTTCACCTATTTAAAGCAGGCATATATATATCATATGAAATTATTGAAAAAATAAGAACATAAATAGAATAGCCAACTACAAGAATCTAAAATAAGAAGTGGAGCTTATCTATATCATGATCAACTTATTACCAGAATGTTCCAAATGTAGTTCACCTATTACTGATTCATTGGAAACTGAAATTGAACAACACGGAAAGGTTAAGACAGGCCGTTATACCGATGGAATATGGATGTGTCATGACTGTATAGAAAGTGAAGAAGGAAAAAAGAAGAGCAAAGGAGCAGATAATTCTTCTCCTTCTATTGATCAATATGATACTACAGGAGTTGCAAGTGCATCTGATGTATCTCCAAACACACCTAGAGCAGATGAGACATGATTATGATACGGCAGATAATATGTTGGCTGTAGCAATTCTGTCTCTAAATCTAAACTGAAACTTAGGTTCTGTCTCTAAATCTAAACTGAAACTTAGGGTTATTGAGTCAAACATGCTTTATTCCATATCTTGCTATTATGATATACAAGCAGCGCTAGGATTGGCAGGATTAGTTGTATTTGAAATGATAATGATTGCTCAAGAAGTATCAACAGCAAAACCTCCTACTTGTGTGGAAAATGGAAAGATCACCAAGATGGGAGTAGGGCCAAATCAAGTTCTGAAAAGAGATGAATTACGAAATATATTATTCTAGTCTCTTGAAAATGACTTCAAGGGTCCTGCGCAATTAGGCCTCGTGCTTTTCATATGGTTAAAGCTCATTGTCGCAGCTCCTTTTTTTTACTGACAGCAACTTGTCCAGATCTATTCACATCAATTGAATAAGCTATTCTTTCTAATAGGGAACAAGGGTTCAAAAGCATTCATTAATTGTTATGCTTTGATAGTTTTTATTACTAATTGCAGCATTTCATTGAATTCCAATAGCTCGCACAGGTGAGCCAGAAGCACTTATCAATTTTAATGGTGTAATTATGAGTGTAAACCTTCCGGTATTGAATTTTTCCAAATTACAAAGATTTTCTATTATCAGGATATCATTAGATAATAAAATCTTGTGTGCTTTAAAGCTGGCATCGATTCCAGGATCAATACTAGGAGCATCTATTGCAACGGCATTAACTTTCTTTTCTACCAGATATTCTGCGGCATCTGTAGACAGACCAGGGTTCTCTGATATGTAATTGTCTTTTTCAATCTGGCTTTCCCAGCGTGTAAAAAATACTATTGTATCCTTTTCTTTTATCTCTTCACCAACAATTATATCATCGCGACTAATTGTTTGATTAGATTTCTTTTCAATTTTTAGCAATAATGCATTATTGCAAACGAATCTATCAATTTCGATTTTATCTATAGTTGCTGCACCTGATATAAAGTGAGAAGGTGCATCCATGTGAGTTCCTGTGTGGGTACTCAAAAACATCACTTCAGAATCATATCCATGAACATCAAATTTTGACCACTTGATAAAAGAAGGTTGAGGAGAACCGGGAAAGACCTTTATGTCTGCGGAAATTCCAAGTGTCAGGTCTACTGTTTTCATAACTATATTATATCTAATTGATAAGTATTATATTAGCTGGCTTGCAAATGATATCGTGTCAAGTAAATAAGCTTGGGATAACTATAATTGTATTAATCATATCATATCATAAAGATATAGCACTAGGTAGTTAAAAGGTTGCAACTGCAAATAAAGATTAATGTTCAGCTATCTCACTATATATATACATATACATATACTCTAAAACTCAATTACGATGTAAAAAAGTAAGGAGTAAATGCAAAGATGACTTATTCTCTACTGCCACTCCCACACTTGTCTTATAGCATTTCCAGCAATATCTGATTCATAATTGTAGATGCCCATCTGATTGTCAAGAGACGCTAGGGGTGATGGAAATTGTCCTGTTGGAGACAATGTCTTAAAAAACATCGATCCGTGGAATACAACTCTGCCTTCAGGAGTAATTTGTCCTATTGCTTGTTGAGTATATGTTGCCATCTCCCCTTGTTGTGTAGTTAGTAGACCTTGTCCTTCACTGTAAATCATACCACCAGAAGTTGGAAGAGTCCATATTGTTCCAATATCTGTAACATTTATGCTATCTCTTATTGTTCCATTACCTGAGAAAGAGACTTCTACCTTGGGTCCATTAATAACATCTATTACTCTTATACTTATAGCCTTTGTCCTCTCCTTATAAAATGGATCACCTAAAGATGTTATATCAGTTGTTGTATTTTGAACAGATGTAGTAGTGTCTGCGTTTCCTGTTGTTT
>JAJNBK010000367.1 GCA_021155845.1 Nitrososphaeraceae archaeon | reverse complement strand
TTACATGATATCAAAAAGTGTATGTCTCATTTTCGCTGTCCAAATTGCGGATCACTTTACTCTATCCAGATGGACAAAATATTTGATGGAAGGTTTTTGGTCAGATGCTCAAAATGCAATATATGCAGCATACTTCCGCTAAATAATAATCTAGAGGAAACATACCTGGACTTTTTAGATTTGTATGATAGAAGGTGTATAACGACTACAGAGAATTTAAGATCACTTTTGGAGGAAGAAAAAATCATCAGATCTGAACTGGAAGTAAGATCCTTGATTACAGAGAATAGTGCTAATAATAATGATCTTATTAAAAAAATACTATATTCTGATAAAGATTATGTTGTAGATTTTAGAATTCTTGAAGAGGCAGATATAGAACCTGGAAGTAAAGTTTCAGAACTTCCAATAGACGAGTCTCTAATAGCCGCTTTGTCTGAGAATAATATCAAAACAGTATACAAATTCCAAGAAGAAGCCATTAAAAAAATCTTGCTTGGAAAAGATATAATTATCATTGCTCCCACGGCGTCTGGTAAGACTGAGGCTTTTTCTATACCAGTATTACAGAAAATTTCTGAAGATATTTCTCATTTCGGATCCCTACGGCTGAGTTCAAAAAAAAATAAGATCTCTGCAATATTTGTATATCCTACAAAATCCCTTTCAAGAGATCAATTACCAAAAATAAAAGCCCTTGGACCTTCTTGATGGTGATACGTCGAGAAATGAAAGGGAATCCATACTATCATCTCCTCCAGATGTCATCATTACAAATTTTGACGTTATTCATTATCATTTAATGCACAGAACTAGATTTTCGCGCTTAATACGTAATGCTAAATATTTGATTGTTGATGAAGCTCATGTTTATACAGGTGTTTTTGGTGCAAATGTTCACTTTATAATCAAAAGATTAGAAAGGCTCTCACCTAATAAAAAAATACAGCTGATCGCTTCTTCAGCCACGCTTCCAAATGCGGATAATTTCTGCCAAGTATTATTTGATAGAAAAATGGAGATCGTGCAGGGAAAGGGCAGAAAGGGAAAAATATATTTTATAATCTTATTTCCATCCTTACGATCTCATAGATCTCTAACAATAGACTTATTGAAGTATACAACCAGACTAAATCATAAAACTATTGCATTTAACAATTCTCATCTAGGCTCTGAGCTATTGGCATTTTATGCATCCAAACAGGGAGTAAAAATAATGGTCCATCGAGCTGGAATTTTGCCCGCAATTCGAAAATTTGTTGAGAATTCATTTAGACGAGGAGAATTACATGCTATTTCTGCAACTCCCACGTTGGAGCTTGGCATAGACATTGGTGATGTGGATGCGATCATATCAAATATTGTTCCCATTAATAGACTTACACAAAGACTTGGTAGAGCAGCAAGAAGAGGGCAACTAGGATATGCCTTTTTAGCACTTGGCAATGATCCTATAAGTCAATATTATAAATTTCATCCAGATGATTATCTTGCTGATGAAGAACATGCATATACTGATCCTTCGAACCCTATTGTAGAAGAATACCAAGTCCTTGCGATGACTTGTGATAGGCCTATATCCATGTTCGAATCACATGGTGCGTGGAATACGATTCAAAAACTAATTTCAAAAAATCTGGTTAAAGTAATTAATGAAAAATTTATGCCAGACTATAAGAAAGCGATTGAAGTATTACACAATTACAATATACGCGGAATAGGGAGCAATGTTGACATAATTTTTAATAAGAAAATAGTTGGAGAACGTTCGCTGCCTCAGGCTCTTGAGGAACTTCATGTAAATGCTATTTATTTTTTATCTGGAAGGAGATACCAAGTCAAAAAGTTGCATTGGAAGAAAGAGAGCAGACAACAACAGCATTACGCTGAACTTATCCAAATCCCAAATGACTATCCATATTATACTAAAGCAATTGTTGACGAATGGCCGAGTATCAGACAAATTTATGATAAGAAGAAAGTATTTGGAATAGAGGTTAAATATTGTTCTCTAAAAATCCTTAAGAGAATTTTGGGCTATTCCAATATAGAAATTGGACAAGAAGCAACGCAAGGTAAGAAAGTAATGCTTGAAAATCCTCTAGAGTTTGAATTCCTTACAAAAGGCTTTCTGTTCAGAGCTCCTAGACCACTCAACAATATAATTAAGGCTACTGATGAACAATACATAGAAATGAGCAGTTATCATGCCTCAGAACATGTCATAATAGAAGGAAGCGGCATGATAACTGGTGGAGCGCCACAAGATTTAGCTGGAATATCGCTAGGATCTTCTGGTTATATATATGTCTATGATGGTAGTATTGGAGGAAACGGCGCTAGTAAAGTAATCTATGATAGACTTGATTCTGTACTATCAAGATCATTACGAATTCTTTCTGAATGTCCATGTAAAAGCGAAAGCGGATGTCCTCGCTGTACATACTCATACAGATGCGGAAATAATAATGAGTATTTGCATAAAGATGCAGCAATAGAAATTTTGAATAGAGTAGTCGAAGGAGAGAGAACAGAGATAGATGAC
>JAJNBK010000366.1 GCA_021155845.1 Nitrososphaeraceae archaeon | reverse complement strand
TGGTATCTTGAGATAAAATGTGCTTCAAAATGTGTAGTAGGAGAAGCATACGGTTTTTCATCATCCTATATTCACAACTGCAAAGAATGTGATAGACTTGGCTGGAACTTTATGTTTTCCTTTATGATGCATTCATATTCAAAACTAGAAGAAAATAAGCAGTTGTTTGTTAAACACTGGAATGAAAAACATAGACATAGGTAGAGTCAGCTAATACTTGACCAATTGCAAGGGATATTTTAATTCTGATTACTATATGAAGGAGTAGACTGAATTGCGACCGTAAGTCGTAGTATAGAAATAGTCTATGATCTAACTGAATATACATATATATATCTATATCTATATCTATATATGAATGTCTGCTTACAACCATTCTAGCGCAATTTGAAACACAATATCCATCTTTTTGTATCTAAGTAGTCAAGGACTATTGCAATATAACTCGTTCTTATGAGCTGTAGAAAATGCAACTAGCCGCTCTATGCCGACGGGTATTATAAGGATAGTAATAATAGTATGTGGGAATTTGATACTTCTATTCTTCATGAAACGCGACTTTTGTCTTTTAAGAGTCAAGTCATAGTGTCTTGATGAGATCAAGATCACATACTTTGAGATCTTATCTTCATTTTTTGGGATAGCAGATAGTTTTTGAAAGACTTATGTGCTGTAATTAATCATGATATGCTATAGATTTATCAAACGCGGTGTTTAAATGTGCCTCCCCATAAGCAGTACTGAAGGATTTCCATAACGAGAGAAAATATGACAACAACAACAGTCGAGGATACAAAAGAAAATGCGAAGGAAGACAAAAGAAAGATAGCCAGAAGAAAGGGCAAGCATGCATATTCAACTGAAAATCGTAGAATGGTGTGGGAAAATGTTGTTTGGCCTTTAATATTGAAAGTTAACAGGTCATATTTTACACTGAAAGAATATCATGCTAAAAGAGATGAATTTTGTAGACTTAACAATATAAGGCCACCAAAGGTTGCAGGTGGTTTTGTTTCTCTATTGGTTAAAGGGATCCTTACGAGAGAAAAGAACATCTATTCAATTCATTATAGGCTTATTCCATATATGAGAAAGAAAACAAATTTGGAATACGGTCTTGTGATTAGAGAAATCAATACAAAACGGTAAAGTCAGATAAATTAAGTTGGACTATTAAGAGTAATAGAGATATTTTACTATAGAGTTTTTATTGCACCTTTGGAAAGTATGCTAAATCGCTTTTTGAAAGAAGAAATATTTAAATATAATTCTTTATAATAACTTGGTTTTTTAGAATATAACTCTCGTCTCAATTTGTGTTTTAAAATGACAATATCTAAATATAGGCACTTAAAGACATTTTGGTTCTAAAGGCATTAAGACTATTTGAAAGATAATATATATATTGATAAGCAGCATATATGACCAGTCGGCATATATATATCATATTAGATAAATATTCAAAATTAATTAAATATCTGCAATGGATGCTCTTTGTAGGAATTATTAATTTTATGCTTGATAGAAATATAAAATCGCAGTAACCGCATATGTTATTTAGTTCTTGAGAAGTTTGGCTAGAATTTAGAGTGATATAATGCTAACTAAAATAACGATAAAATCAAATATCGGTATGGATTTCAGGCTCTGGATCTATAAAGAGAAAAGAAACCTGGAGACAGCAGTTCGAATCTGCTCCGGGCTACCATTTCTTGTTTATTATTTTAATGCCCTTTTAGAAACTCAATTTTGGGCCTGCATTTCGAATTTCATTAGATATCACTCCGAACTTTTGAAAGTTCTTGACAAATAATTCTGCAAGTCTATTGGCAGACAAGTCATATTCGTTTTTATCATACCATGTGTTGCGCGGGTCAAGAATTTCAGATGGCACTCCTGGACATGAAGTAGGAATATCAAGGTTAAAAATATCATCATGCTTAAAGCGTACTTTTTCTAATTCTCCATTCAATGCGGCTGTTACCATCGCTCTAGTATATTTGAGATCCATTCTCTTGCCAACCCCATAAGGCCCGCCAGACCAGCCTGTATTGATTAGATACACTCTAGTATTATGTTTGGAGATCTTTTGCCCAAGCATCTTTGCATATTCCATAGCATGCAATGGCATAAATGGAGCACCAAAGCATTGCGAGAATGTTTCTTTTGGTTCCGTGATTCCTCTTTCTGTTCCCGCCAATTTGCTAGTATAGCCTGACATAAAGTGATACATTGCGCCTTCTTTTGTCAATTTAGCAATTGGGGGCATTACTCCAAAAGCGTCTGCAGTTAGAAAATTGATAACAGTTGGATGACCAGCAATACTTGGAATTACTGCACCAGGTATAAAGTCAAGAGGATAGGCTACTCGAGTATTTTCTGTAAGGCTTCCATCAGTAAAATCAGGCTCTCGTGTATTAGTCTTAAGAATAACATTTTCCATTACTGAACCAAATCTTATGGCATCCCAAATTTGTCGTTCATTTTCTTTTTTCAGATTTATGCATTTTGCGTAACAACCACCTTCAAAGTTGAAAATTCCCTCATCAGACCAGCCGTGCTCGTCATCGCCAACAAGATGTCTATTATGATCAGCTGAGAGGGTTGTCTTTCCCGTACCAGATAATCCAAAGAACAATGCACTATCATCACTTTTGCCAACATTAGCTGAGCAGTGCATAGGAAAAATGCCTTTAGTAGGTAAAATATAGTTCATTACAGAAAACATAGCTTTCTTAATTTCACCAGCATACGAAGTTGATCCTATTAGAACAATCTTTTTCTTGAAGTTTATAATAATGAATGTCTCGGTTCTTGTTCCTTCTAGTTCAGGAATTGCTTTAAAGTCATTTACCGATAAGAGAGTAAATTCGGGTTCATGACTTTCGATTTCTCTTGAAGTAGGACGAATAAAAATTTGAGTTGCAAAAAGATTATGCCATGCTTTATCAGTAATTACTCTTATGGGTAATCGTGTTTTATTATCTGCTCCAACAAAACCATCAAAAATAAAGAACTCTTTGCCTTCGACATATTTTTTCATTCTAGTGAATATCTTTTCGAAATTTTCTTCTGAGATTGAATGGTTCACCTTGCCCCAGTGGACAGAATTATGAGTATACTCATCGTCAACAATATATCTATCATCTGGTGATCTGCCAGTAAACTTGCCGGTTTTTACAGAAAAT
>JAJNBK010000365.1 GCA_021155845.1 Nitrososphaeraceae archaeon | reverse complement strand
TTTATCTCATTTTAGATTTGTGGAACAATTTTATCAAAATTTTGATCCTGTTACAGATGAGCAAGTTATTGAGATTCTGCAGAAGAGAAATTAACTATTATTATAATGCGAAATAGATTACGCAATACCGCAAGAAAATAATCCAGCAGCTGATGAGACCGGCAAAAATTGTGATCAAAAGCAAAGCGATCATGTATGGTTCTTAGCCAGTACGAAAGAAGGCTCAGCTGAGCGGAAATGGTACGATACCTGCAGGAAAGGCTGTTCTCTTGGTCCCTATCAACGTAAAGTGCTCTTATGTAGAATTTCCAAACCTTAAGACGGACGGAGTCAGAGAATTACGCGCCTGCGCTAAATCTGACCAAGATAAGGTAACGATTGTAGATGTAACTGTTGATGGTGTCCCTTTGAAAGATTTAAAGAGCTATAGAGTATCTCCTCGTCTATTCAACTTAACATTACCAGAAAATAATGTCCTCAGATTACCACCACCACAAACCACCCAAGCGGTATATGATGGCGGCTACTGGGTGTTTTCTTAGAGCCCCTGCCTGTTGGAGAGCATGCGATCTATTCTAATGGGGTTTTGGTGGGCTTTAATGATAATTTCGTTTCACCGGTAACATATCATATAACAGTGGAATCCTAACTCTTTTTTTGCTCTAACTCTATATTATTATATTAATTAACTCGTAATGTCTAAGAAATCATTTCCATAAACGCTTTCGAATTTTTTGAACATCACTGCACAATCTTCTGTATCAAAGTCATAATGAATACCATTAATAACTTCCTCTTGTACTACAATCCTCTCTTTCAGTTCTTCTAGGTCCTTTCCACACAATGCACATTTGCCTTGCAGTAGTTTAGTTGGCACGTTCTATTTTGCCATCCTATAAACTATAATAATAAGCTCATACTTATTATTGTTCTTATGTTTTTCTAATAGATGATGTAATACTTATATGTATGATTGTAAGGGGAATTGAGTAAGGAGGACTTGCTGATCTTGTAATTATCATACTTTTTTTTTGTATGATATAAGCAAAATTCTATAATTGTATATAGTAACAATCAGAATCTTTAAAAGACAAAAACGTACTCGTAGATCAAGAGAATGCCAAATTGTATTGCTTTTCATTCTTATAAAGGCGGTACCGGAAAGACAACTATAGGCGCCAATTTTGCTGCCTTGTTAGCAAAAAAGGGATACCGCGTTTTTTTATTAGACCTAGATGTATATGCGCCTAGCCTCCAGACATATTTTAATGAGGAAAAACCAAAAAAATGGATTAACGATTTTCTCTTTGGTAATGCTGAGGTTGATGACATTTTAGTAGACCTGACACCAACACTTGACAACTATGGAAATAGTAATTTTTCTTCCTCTTCCTCTTCATCTTCTAAAGATAAACCAAATGGGAAATTAATGGCTGGTTTTTCCAATTCGAAAAGAGAGGAGATATACAAACTTGAGAGCGGCGGAAAACAGGAACATTCAAAGATGCAACTACTTAGGAAATTTATACTTTTACGGGAGCAACTGCTCTCAGGTCATGATGCTGATTATATTATAATTGATACGAGTCCGGGTATAAGGTATTGGTCAATAAACGCACTTGCCGTTGCCGACATACTCTTTCTAACTTTGAAAATGGATGAACTAGATATTGAGGGTACAAAAACTATAGCCCAAGAGATCTATAGTTCTTTTACAAGGCATGGCACCAAGTCATATCTTCTGCTAAATAGAGTCGCTGGCTATTGTACCCCACCTGGTATGAGCCTAAAAAATGAGTCTATGGAAGAAGCAGCAAGCAGAAATTCTATGACAAATATCCAGAATGTAGGTTCGTCGACCATGCAGATGTCAAAAGAAGAAAATCAATTAGATATTATCAATATGCTTTCTAAAGAAATAAAAATGGATGTTATTTCTTCTATTCCTTGTTATTGTGACATTCAATTCAAAAAAAGGGAATATCTAACTGTTCTTGAGTATCCAAGCCATCCTTTTGCTGAAAAAATTAATGGCCTCATTGATAATTTAAAAGCAGCAAAAAGCTAGAGTATTTGACAAATAAATAAAATAAAATAAAATAATATATACAATGACATTATCCATCTAAATCCCCCAAAATGCACATTCCAGGACAATCTAATTTAATAACTAAGGAAACTGAAATACCTGACAGTCTGCTACTTCTTTGTGGTCCTGCTGGAGTAGGAAAAAGTATGTATTGCAAACAGTTTTTTGTAGACTGTCTGATGAATGGAGACTATTGTATCTATATAAGCTCAAGTTTAACTGATAGACAGTATAGAAGTTTATTTGCTGATGTTGACGAGTCGAAACTACTTCAAGGTTCACATTTTTTAAATCCATATCTTCAAAAAACATTGGCTGGCCATTCTGCTTCTTCTTCATTATCTACTTCCGTTTCTGAGAATAAATTATCACTTACCTTGGAAATAATACATGATCTTATAAAGAAAGTAAGAAATGGTGATGAGGATGATGACGACTACGAAAAAAAACAAAATAAGGTTAATGGCCATTCATTGGATAACCCTAAAAAGATATGTATTGTTGTAGATTCCTTGACACATTTATTGGCTATTTTCAATCAAGAAGATGTATTACAATTCGTTAATGCTTTATCTTTCCTTTTAAAAGAAGTTGAAGCAACAGCAATTTTTGTATTGACAACTTCATCATCGCCATCGACATCATCAACAACAACAACAACAACAAATGATAATTTTACTAATCGTTTGGGTTCTATCTTTGATGGCATTTTAGAAATGAAATTCGAGGACGATAAAAGCGGTTCTCTTATTCGA
>JAJNBK010000364.1 GCA_021155845.1 Nitrososphaeraceae archaeon | reverse complement strand
TCTTTGATAATTGAAACCCATATCCTAAAGGGAATCTTCGGACTGCGAGTCCAGAAAAGTGTTGCCTTCCTGACGAACTTGTTTTGCAGAACTGCCTTTCTGCCTTCTTTCAAACTAATTTCTATAGTGATTCTAAATACATTATCATGTATATTGTATGCTCTTTCCCAGTTTTTTTGATCAAAAACCTCTCTAATCTTTCCTTGTATTTTAAAACTCAAACTTAATGTCAGTGATGACTCACCTTTTTTCACCTTATCTTGCAATCTGCTTAATTTCGCATCCACAATCATACTCTTTTCATTTTCCAATGAAAATTCTTACATGGTATAATTTATATCCTCAATAAGTAGTTGTCTGCATAATGCTTGCTGAAATTATAGATAGTAAGGGTAGTCAACTGGAATTAAAACTTCAAGAGGAAGATATATCAATTATGTATATTATGCAGCATGAACTTTTGAAAGAAAGAAGCGTAGAATTTGCAGGAGTAACACTCAAACATCCGCTTATAAAAGAATACGTTGTTAGAATCACAACAAAGAAAAAAGATCCACTTGAAGCAGTTCAAGAAGCATCGGTTTCTGCTTCAGAACATATTAAGGAACTTACCAATGCTTTGAAGACAGCATTGAAAAAGTAGAGGAGTGATTTCATAGGTGAAATTCTGTCCTAAATGCGAAACGCGTATGAGGCCAAAAATAGAAGAGGGCATTGTTCTTTGTCCCAAATGTGGTTTTTCAGTAGATAAACAAAAAGTGGAACTATCAGTGAAGGAAAACACAGTATCATCAATGGAGAACACAGAATATTCACTTAAAGTCATTGATACTGATAAGAGTCCAGATACATTACCTACGACAACTATTGAGTGTCCAAAGTGTAAAAATAACAATGCGTTTTGGTGGATGTTACAGACAAGATCTGCTGATGAAGCTACTACACAATTTTATCGATGCACAAAATGCAGTCACACATGGAGAAATTATTCTTAACAACCCTTCAACTTATTTTTAATATTTATTCTCAAGGAATAATCTAAAATCCATATATGAGATCTCTATGATATAAAATAGCACTAATGTTCTAGTCTATATGTCCTATCAGGACTACTTGATTCAAGTAGTCCTTTTAGTAGCGCGATTAGCCACGATTTTGATGTACTCACATCATAAAGAAAATAGCAATGAAGATAGAATTAATAGAAGCAATGGCAGGTCAAAAGATATCATTGTTTTTATTGATGTCAATAATAGAAACATTCCGTATAGAACCAATAGAAAAATGGCATATCATGGGTATCGAATAGATGCTAATAACTTTCATAACAACAAATACACACCACACGTAATACATAAAGCAAGGAGAGGAATATTAACTTCTTTAATGGGACGGTGGGACAATCAATTTGATGGATTTGGAGGAGGAGGAATAACACCAAGAAGGAATTACATTAGAATTGCCAAGTTTGTAATCCTGGTAGGATTCATCATAGTAGCAGTGGTTGTTCTATCGGTATTTATACCAAGAGCAGGTTTGACATTAAACGATGTTATAGTTCAATTCGGAGAGCAAGGCAAAATTCAAAGGATTGATAAGATGGGCCCATTTTCATCTGTAATGATTACACCTGAATCAGAGGAATTGAATTTTGATAAAGTAATAGTAAAAGCGAATAATGGTAAGATAGAGACTATCAAGTTTAGATAGCAGTTGCACTTTTATTTGAATAACAGTAGTAAAAGGTAAAGCTAATGCTGTTGTGAAATAAAAAGAGTATACAATATATAGATTTGTCTCAATATTCTATGAAATCCCTCAAATTCACACGACATTATTCCAGCAATGGCGACTCCTCTTGTTAGACCTATTAGTTCTTCTTCTCCTACCACTATCTGACTTCTCTAGGCGATACAAACTTCCAAACCCATGCACTTGAGGCAACCTCGACAGCATAATACCAGGAAATCAGATTGTGAAAAATGGATTTCTTGGTATGAACCATTCGATATCTTAAATGAGTCATTTACAGATACAATGCTACGACGAAGATGCCGTTCATTAAAAGTTCCTTTGTATTCCATTTGTACTTTGAAACAATCTGCAATTCTTTTTGATCTTGAATTTCTTTATGCTACTATAGAGATTGTCAAGGTTGGTAGCCAGGGCTCTGTAATGCCTGCATTTTTGCTATAAGCATTTGAATAACGTTTTTGAATGTATTAAAATATATGCTGAATATAAAAAAATGTGAATTGTCTAAAAGAAAGATATTTTATACCAAAATGCAAAATGAAAATAAAATGAAAATAAGATATTATTAGTAGATCGTTGGCTATGTCTTTAAAGTTATTTCTATTCCCATTTTTGTCAAGATCCCATCATTACTTTACATACAAACCTTATAACAACAAAGTAATGTCAAATCTTAAAATAAAAATATAATAAATGTTATTGACATAATCAATAATATCTATAGTTGTGTCTGTTGTAAATACTAGAATGGTAACACTCAAGAATTTGCAAAAATTAGTTCATAAAGTATCACCATTAAATGCAGAAATGACAAGGTTATTTGAAGCGTTGTAAAACAAACAATTCTGGATTTGGAAGATCAAAAAACATAAGCAAGAAGATATTACAGTATGAGGAAGTTCTCTTTCCGAGAGTTACTTAGTTATTAGTGTATATATATATATATATATATATTTATATTTATATTAGAAAAATTAATCATACTAATATATATAAGAAGTCATAGTACCATAACCTTGATATGTTAACGGTTTCGTGTCGTGAGGTAGGAGTTGACTGTGATTATGTTGCAAAAGGCGAAACAGAAGAAGAAATTATGAAAAATGCTGGAGAACATGCTGTAAAGGATCATGGCTACAAAGAAGAAGACATAATGACTCCAGAAATGAAAGAGAAAATTAGACAACATATTCGCAGGTCTTGACTTTAATAATAATTAATTTTTTGATCTACTAAAATCAACTGCCTATATATGCATCGATCTTCATATACTTCACTTTTAGAACCATAATCGGCATCATAGATACTATCTGTGTAAGATTTCTCAGTAGACACTAACAAGTACCAATTTCAATATCCAAGGTAACCTAGTACGGTTATAGATCTGTATGTTAATAATTGATTTATAATATCTTAAAATTTGGTATAGTTCTTCTGGAGAAGAGAAATACAGTTGAGTCTCATAAAATAAGTCAGAAAAAACAATCCTTTGATATAATTTATGAAGTGAATATTTTATTGTTTAACAACAGAAAAAAAATCTAAAACATAATCTTATTTCTACTAACAGAGCAAGAGTTTGGCTAAAATTAATTCAAATAAAACCATCTATGCTTTATTGGCATTAGAATTTAACGTATCTGCCACTGCTACACCATATACGCTATATTGCAGATTCTTGTCTATTTCCAGTTGTTAAATCTACTGCCATAGCAACATCTGTAACAAATATCTTTCCTCCAATTTTATCTCCCAACTTTTCTCTCAAATTTTTAATTAAATCCTCAACTTGCTCATCTTTAACAACTACTTCTACCTTAGTTCTTGGAATAAATTCTGGTTTATAACGCATAGTACCTCGTCCTACTGAAACAGCTTCTGCTTTTACCTTTCCTCGTCCTTCTATTCTGTAGCAACTC
>JAJNBK010000363.1 GCA_021155845.1 Nitrososphaeraceae archaeon | reverse complement strand
TGGAAAAGAGGTATTTATGAAGAGCTGTAGTTTCGATCATGTTATTCGATCATGTTATTCGATCATGTTATTCGATCATGTTATTCGATCATGTTATTCGATCCATGTAATAATGTTACAATTAGCTATAGTTAGCATATTCAAACATAAGGCGCCGGGGGTGGGACTCGAACCCACGAGTCCCGAAGGACATCAGCTGGCACGTCAATAATAAGATCTCGAGGCTGACCCCTCATAGGGTCTATGACTTACCTAGCTTGGGTACCCCGGCATTTTTCTGTAGGTCATCATGCATAAATATTTTGGGTGGCCTGTAAAGCACCAAGGGATCCTTTTTGTGTTAAAGTAAAATTATATAACAACAGTAATTAATATGGGCTTGTGCTAAAATCAATAAAGCCTCCTACATTAGAAGAAGTAAGAAAATTAACTATAACCGATACAGCTATAATGACGGGATTGGCTGACTCTTTCAGAAATAGCTTCAAGAAATTCGTACACATTGATCCATTTACTATGCCCGATCCCTTCACAGATAAGGACGACTACGAATATTTGATTATCGCTGAAAAGAGACAGCTGAATAGAATAGTTGCCCTCATCGCTATCAATAAAGATTTACTTCCTGATATGCCTTGGGACGGTATACTTGGCACACATTTAGTTATGTTATCAATATCAAAACAAGATGCAATAGAGCTAAAATATGAGATGATGCCTAAGGACACCAATAACTCCTATCCATTTAGACGTTCGGGTCGAATTATTGGATATATTATGTTTGCATTTCAGATTTGTGGACTGCGTCAATAAGATAGCCAGGCATTCAATCTTTTTAGTCAGCGTATATATGATAATTGATGTTATAATGATTGTTAATTAGTTTTTTAAGATTTATTACATTAATGGTTCTTCTCTTATTATTAATTGACCGTCTGGAGAAATACTTATACCCATGGTATTCAGGATAGCTTCTGCAAATTTTCTCTCTTCTCTTTTAAGAATGTGTTCAGCCATCTTTAATCTGTAAGCTGGAGCCCAATGTTGGCCTATTTTATATTTACCTCGCATTTCTTTTGGGATTATCTTAATAACAGCTACTTCGTGTACTGAAGGCATAAAAGGATCGAGAACCTCATATTTTCCTTCTTTTTGATATTTTTCCATAAGGCCATTCAATGCTTTAGCTTTTTCTTCATTATCTTCAACAATAACTGCGGTCCCTTTTATAACTACACTAATATAGAGAGTATCGGCTTGTGATGCATCAGTAGGGTGAAAATAATATGAAGGCAAGAAGCAAATGTGCTGGTCTACTTCAAACCCTACCTTTGGATTTCTTTTAATATTTTCAAGTTTTTCGCCCAAAGGATGGGAATGCATATACACTGCATCTGATCTTATTGTATCTTGTTGTTGCAGGTATACAAAATTCATTGGGATAATCTGTGGATAGCCATTGATATCAATTGATGCTATCCTTCCAACTGATTGGCTATTTAGAAAATCTTTTTTTGTGATTTGCATATTATATATAATACTGATTTTATATAATTAACTTGCAGACCGTTGACTGTCCTTTTGTCGTTCCATTTTAAGAATAAGATAGTGTTTACATAACTGACTGACCAAAGTACTCTACCTCAATTTTACTTTAATAATGCTATCAATAATGCTATCTCATCATATATTATTGTATTAACATTAACATTTAGACCTTTGGGGGTTTTGTTAACGAGTTTTTTCTACTGTTCACATAATATGAGATGCTTATAGTTTTATTAACAAATTAGGCTGTTAACTTCAATTGCTAGTAAAAGAAGAGATTTAACAGTTCGAGTGGAAATAGAGGGGTTCAATTTGCCCATTTTAACAATGTTAACGAATATCTTAACGCTCCAGTGGAAACAAAGGGGTCATTTCTTCCTGCTACTATCTTTTTTTCTAGTTTTGTTAATAAGCGTGTTAATGCCTGTAACGATTGACGGTTACCTCCACCCCGTTATTTCCTGTCCAATAACGTTCTCATATACCCAATTATTTAAATTAATATATTTTATATTTTAATCTATAATAATTGATTCATGTGTTTAAAAGTTATTGTTAATAGATTGTTAATATAATATTAACAAAGTATTATTATTGTCTTGGAAAGGAAGTATAGGGGTGTCTGTATAAGATAGAAATAATTCATGTAGGAGTAGACAACTAGACGTGAGCGATGATATTCTAGAAGGTATTTTCACAAGATCTACAGTAGGAAAAACGCTAATAAAGGATCGAAAGACATTAACAATAGATTATGTGCCAGAAAAGCTTCCCTTTAGAGATGAAGAAGCTAAAACAATAGCCCATACTTTATCTATAGTCTTAAAAGGTGCTAGACCGTCTAATTTATTGTTATTCGGCAAACCCGGTACAGGAAAGACAGCAGTAATAAAAAATATAATTAAGCATCTACAAAAGAAAGCAAAGGAACTAGAAATAGAAGTTATAGTGCCATTTATAAACGCCAAGACTGCAAATACGGCATATAAAGTTCTCTACGAAATTGCAGAGGAAATGGGAATTAACAAAGGAGAAAAGAAACATCAAGTATATTTTACTGGATTGTCTATGGGTGAAGCAACAGATAGGATACTAGATTTTATACAAAATAAAAAAAAACTTCATGTTATTCTTGTAATCGATGAGATTGATTCACTTGTAGAGAAAAATGGCGATGATATTTTATACAGCTTCACAAGGGCAAATGAGAGGATGCATGAAGGTGGTTTCATTAGCTTAATTGGAATATCTAATAGTCTGACATTTAAAGACAAACTAGATCCACGAGTAAGGAGCAGCCTGAGCGAAGAAGAAATGGTTTTTAATCCATATACTATACTCCAATTGCAAAAGATCTTATCTGATAGGGCCAAGCTAGCATTCAATGACAATGCCATTTCTACAGCAGCAATAAATTTATGTGCAGCAATGGCTGGAAAAGAAAATGGGGATGCGAGAAAGGCAATTGATCTGCTGAGGGTTGCTGCAGAAATTGCTGAAAGAGAAAGAGCATCAGAGGTACAAGAAATACATATTAGACAAGCTCAAGAAAAAATTGAAAAGGATACTAATTACGAAGTTTTAATAAATTCCACTGCCCATACAAAAATAGTGCTATTAGCAATTATGAAATCTAAGAATGGAAATACAGGAGAAGTTTATGAAATCTACTCATCATTATGTAAGTATACTGAACAGGAGCCGCTTACGCAACGTCGTATGACACAAATAGTAAGCGAGCTTGATCAGTTGGGATTGGTGATGACCGATGTGGTAAGCCAAGGGCGTTACGGTAGATCACAAAGAATCAAAATTGCACTTCCATCCTTGGCTATTAAAGAGGTACTTAAAGACGACCCAATTCTTTCTACATTACTAATGGTTGATTAAAACTTATTTGGTACGGTTGAAGCGTAGCCAAATTAACCAAGATTGCAATTCCTGGAGTAGGGACAACGCCCATTGTTTGTTGAAATTTAGTTTGTGACTGCCATGCACCTGAATTTACAATTAATGTTCCCCGATAGTT
>JAJNBK010000362.1 GCA_021155845.1 Nitrososphaeraceae archaeon | reverse complement strand
TTAAAACAGTATTATAAGAAACTTTCAGAAAATTCGATTTGTTATTCTACGTGAGATTTTTTTCATAAGTCATATAAATAATCTCCTACTATATCATTCAAATGAAATATCAAAATATTATTATCTACTTGGTAATTCCACTTGCTCTCTTATCTGTTCCGTCATTGCTAGAAAACGTACAAGCTCAGACTAATTCAGCCAACCAAACAGCACCACAACAACAAAATCAAAACATGAATGTCACCGCCAAGCTCAGACTAATTCAGTCAACCAAACAGCACCACAACAACAACAAAATCAAAACATGAATGTCACCTCTCAGGCATTAATGAAAGTAGATATCTTTGAATTAAAGGATACTTTGATGAAAGCAAAGTTAGCAATAGTTGATGAAAATTTCAAAGAAGCACTAACAAGTGTTAGAGATGTTGAATCACAATTATTAGAAATAGATCCTTCGCCTACTAAATTTCTAAGTGTTTTACATAAAGCTATCCAAGCCATAGATAGTTCAGACATTGATAAATCATTAGATGCTCTTACTAGGATTCAAGTTACTATATTAAAAGCAGAGACCCAAATATTCAAAGCTGCAGTGGCAGATCCTCAAGTGATGCAACAATTTGATACTATAAATAAACCAAATATTAATGAAGAAGAAGAAGATTATGAGAAATAGAAGATTCATAAAAGAACTTTCTTCTTTTTAATAATTGATATAATTCACTGTAAGTTGAATCTGTCTTTATCTTTTCCCTACTCATTGGACCAATACCTTTATTCATTGCATTTTTTAAAGCACGGTCGCTACAGATCCTGCCTTTCTCCCATGAATCTCATATCCTTCATTTCCATATAGGGTAATATCGCCTACCTTTGAGTTTTTAAAAATTGAGGTATAGAATTTTGCTGCTCTATGGTCAATTATTGCATTATTATATAGTGTTTAAACTTTTATATTTTTAGTTCAAAAAGAAATTGTGTATATTGAATGTAAATTAACAAGTTTAGATCAAATATTTATTCTATTATATAAGTAAATTAATTTTGATAGATTTTACCGTCTTGTAGTTACTGCTTAATTCAATATAAAACTGACCCATTTTGGAGATGATTTTAGTAATACTCAAATTATTTAGAAAAAAGCAATTCTTGTCAATAATAATTTTATAATTTTAATAATTATAAAAAAATTTTAGGAAAATAAAATAAAGTATAAAAAATTTTTAAAATGAAAGTATATATCAAAATATAATTGATTCTAACCTAATGTTTACTAAAAGTTTTTTAGTACTTTTTTTTAGTATTTTAGGACTGATTTTGTCTATTGGTGTAACAATAGATATTGAAAATAAAGCATATGGTCAATCTGTAATAGATGAAACACCTGGAAATGACTATCAACAAGGAACTCCATATTCTGATACCATAACAGGATATGGTGGTAACGATAGACAATATGGTTTGGGTGGTAATGATTATCTATATGGAGATCAGCAATCTGTTTATGGTAGTACTACTACCTCTGGTGGATCTGATACACAATATGGAGGAGATGATAGTGATGTCCTGTATGGTGATGCAGAATCTGTTATAGTCAGAATAATTATCCCATAATTGTCTCATTACCCAACTATTTCCGTTGATTTCTTCATCACTATCTTATCTATACTGCATCCATTTTTGGAGTTCATAATATGCTTCTGTAGTTATGAGAGAAATATTCTTCATCGTCTCCAGCATAAACAATAATTTTCGCTGCTATTACTTTGCCTTGACGTTCGATTGGTTGAATATCCTTCCACCGTAAATAATCCCATGCTCCTAATCTTATTCCTGAAGATGCCATTGTATATAGAATTGCTTTGATTCGTCTATCTGGATATCCACAAAGTTGTTGTATCTCTTCTATTGTTGGGGCTCTATCATCAGCATATTTTCTTGATTTTGGAAGTCCTCTAGTTATTTTTTTCCAGTGAATAGGAATCTCAGACATTTCACAAAATAACTTTATTATTTTTACAAAATTACGAAGAGTTCCCCCCTGTAATTTCTGCCTTTTCTACTCTTTCCTTTTGATATTGTAGAAATTTAATAATATTATTGAATGCCCATCTCTGATCTTCCAATCCTTTTGTAGCAAAAAAATTACATTGTTCTTCTAAATTTCCGTTTGGAAGTAAATGTATATAATTAAAGAATACTTTCATTCGTCTTAAATAACAATCTTTAGTTACTGGAGATCTGAATGCATATAAAAATAAAGAATATGCAGTAGATTCTTCAATGTTTTGGTTTATTTGTTGTTGTATTTCTATTTTGATTCACCTATTTTTTATTTTTTGCAAGTGAATCCAATTAGAGAACTAATATCGACTCGAGCTCAGAGGTTTGTGAATTGTTATTGACACAATATTTTGGCCCATGAACTTCTTTTATAACATGATTCCATATATTTGATGAATTTAATATGATTTATTAGAATAGGACATTATAGCTAATACTATTTTGTTAGATTAATGAGACTATA
>JAJNBK010000361.1 GCA_021155845.1 Nitrososphaeraceae archaeon | reverse complement strand
GGAAATTTGGGGAAGAAACAATACAATTCCTAGGCAAAAAAGTGTCTATTGAAACTTCTGATCAAAAAATATACAATGGCACGCTAACTGGTATTGATGAAAAACTCGATGTTATACTTGATAATATAGAAGGTCATGGAATCCTCAAATTAATTCTTAACGGTTCTTTCGTTAAAGAAATAAAGCTCATGGAAAAGCCTTTTGATTTTAAAGCTTTATCAGATAGGCTTTCTAGAGTATTTCCAGGTTTAGTAAAGATCAGGGAAGACGTGGGAGCTATAATTGTAATGGATAAAATCAAACTCACAAAGACAGGTATTGAAGAAGGTTCTGGACTTGCTGCTGATAGGGTTAAGGCAATATATGATGAGTTCGTCAGGGAGACAAAGAAGTAAAATTGTCCTTCGAGGTCAGATATACTGACCTGGCTGGCCGTATCGGTAAATTAAAAACTCCCCATGGCAGTTTTGAAACCCCTGCATTTATTCCTGTCATTCATCCAGTAAGGCAGACAATAACTCCTCAATTTCTTAAAGCCTTGGGCTTTAATGCAGTCATCACTAATGCTTACATAACATTCCGACATTATGGTGATGAGGCAAGAAAGAGAGGAATTCATGATATAATAAAATATGACGGAGTGATAATGACAGACTCTGGAGGATATCAAGTTTTAGAATATGGCTCGGTTGATGTCGAACCCACTATCATAGCTAAATTTGAGAAGGATATTCGAAGTGACATTCCTGTGCCTCTTGATAAACCTACAGGTTATGGACTAAAGTATGAGAAGGCGAAAGACTATGTAGAGCAGACACTTAAAAATGCGAGAGAAACTCTTAATGTTATAGAAGAAGGAAGGAAAAGCAAGAGAATCAAAAATAACACCGGCAATGAGTATTATTATGATGATGATATAAACGGCGCAATTTGGGTAGGGCCAGTACAGGGTGCCGAACATTTAGATTTGGTAAAATACTCAGCTGATACTCTTGACAAAATGGGTTTTAATCTTTTGGCTATTGGGAGCCCTGTCGAGTTAATGGAGGCATACGAGTATTCACTACTAGCACATATGATAGCCACAGTAAAACGTACTATTCCAACAAAACCAATACATCTTTTCGGAGCAGGACATCCCATTACAATTCCCTTGGCTGTTGCGTTGGGATGTGATATGTTTGATTCAGCCTCGTACATTCTCTATGCTAAAGATAATCGATATATGCATTCAAATGGTACTGCCAGGCTAGAAGACCTTTCATATCTTCCATGTCAGTGTCCAATTTGTACTACTTATTCTATCAAAGAGTTGTTTTATATGGACAAAGATAGCCGTACATTAGAAATAGCAAAACACAATCTCTACATTTTGAAAGCAGAAGTTAATGCGGTAAAACAAGCTATAATGGATGGCAGATTGTGGGAATATGTGATGCAAAAGGCGCATGCACATCCAAAACTTATGGAAGCAATGGAACTTTTCAAAACCTTTGAATATCTAGAAGAAGGAACACCGGTCTTCAAAGAGAAAGCAGTCTTTCTCTGTGATCCAATAGATCAATATAGACCAGAGGTCAAGCGATTCAGAAATATGGTATCCACATTTGCATCGTTAAAAAATAAAGAAAGGAAATTAATATTATATCCAGACTCAAATTTGCGCCTATAACCCATTTTTTGGAATTATTCCTTCAGAAATAAGCGATATATTTCCAGCTGCACATAATTTGAGTTGCAAAAAACCAGCAAATAATAATCATCCCAAAAATTATCCAAGCTTTATTGAATCCCTTGACCGATTCATTGTAAACAATAACTTTGAAGAAATAATAATAGTGGCTGATAATTTCATGCGACAGGTAATTGATGATAATTTTTATAATAACATACCGACAATAAAAAAACTAAATCCAAAAGTTTTTGATTATGATTATAATATTATTACCAAACTATAAAATATATTTTTTCGTTATGAAGCTGTCAAATGAACTATTAATTAACTTTACAAAAGCATGGGATGTTAGAAAACAGCATAAAAAAGATTGGAATATCTGAATGAAAATGAGAGTCAGAAAATGACAACTACATATATTGAAATGAAGAGGTAATATATTAGGTACAACTAGTTACATATCTAGTCTTCATTAATATGTTCTGAAATGACCATAAACATTTGTCAAAACTCATATTAATAAGGAATAGAATATTCTCATCCAGAATTTTTATAGTATATCACTAGAATTGTGTCACCAGATCAAAAAAGTCTCTTGTAAAAGCATTCCTTCTGGCTTTTGTCAGTACAAACAATTTACCATATAAAATAAAGTTAATAATATGGTGCTATAAATTTACTATTTCTTCTTTCATATTCAGTTATTTGAGGGTCAAACTGTAATGTAATTCCTATTTCATCTAGACCTTCAAGAAGTGTATTTTTTCTGGATTCATCTATCTCGAAGTTCATGCTTTTGGGGCCCATAATTATCTGTTGGTTTGATAAGTCGATCTCAATGTCCACATCATCAGCATTTATGAACATAAAATCTACTTCTTCATGGCTAAGCCTAACTGGCAAAATTCCATTTTTGAAGCAGTTATTATAGAAAATATCAGCAAAAGATGGTGCAATTACTGCTCTAAATCCATAATCGAGAATTGCCCAAGCTGCATGCTCTCTTGAGCTTCCACTACCAAAATTATCACGCGTAAGCAATATCTGCCTGCCAGCATATTTTGGATCATTTAACACAAAATTACTTTTTGGTCTTCCATCTTTATCAAATCGCCAATCGTAAAATAGATATCTACCATAACCACTTTTCTGAACTAGTTTAAGAAATTGTTTTGGAATTATTTGATCTGTATCGACATTAACCATGTCAAGCGGAGTTGCTTTGCTTTTAATAATTCTAAAAGGTTTCATTATTTAATTTACTCCATTATTTTATTTCTTTCTTATCTCCATTTTTATATTATGGAGTTTATTCTCATTATAACCACTCTCTTACATCTACAAAGTGTCCTTGGATTGCAGCAGCTGCTGCCATAACTGGGCTTACGAGATGCGTCCTTCCACCACTTCCCTGCCTTCCTTCAAAGTTGCGGTTAGAAGTACTTGCACAGCGTTCGCCAGATGCAAGGATATCAGAATTCATTCCAAGGCACATACTACAACCAGATTCTCGCCATTCAAAGCCAGCATCTTTAAAAACTTTGTCTAAACCTATCCTTTCTGCTTGCACTTTTACCTGTTGGGAACCAGGAACTACCATTGCTCTAACTTTGGGCGACACCTTTCTTCCTTTTATCACAACTGATGCTTCCAGTAGGTCTTCTAGTCGAGAGTTAGTACATGAGCCAATGAACACACGATCTATTGGAATATTTGTAATAGGAGTACCAGGTTCAAGATCCATATATCGTAAAGCACGTAATGCAGATTTTCTCTCATGTTCATTGCCCTTTGCGAATTCTTCAGGGTACGGAATAGAATTGGTGACATCAATGACCATCGAAGGATTAGTTCCCCAACTGACTTGTGGAGCAAGATCATTGATATTTACAGTGATAGATTTATCAAATGGTGCATTATAGTCGGTTTTCAAATTCCCTCGCCAAAAATCAACCATTTTTTCAAACTGTTCATCCTTTGGAGCATATGTTCTTCCTCTGATATAATCGAAAGTAATTTGATCAGGAGCTATCAATCCTGCCCTAGCTCCAGCTTCAATGGACATATTGCATATCGTCATTCTCTGTTCCATAGAAAGTTCGGCAATTGTTTCGCCTTTGTATTCTATAACAGTGCCTACACTGCCTGAAGTTCCTATCTTTCGAATAACGGAAAGTATCATATCTTTAGCAGTAATAGCATGTGGATTTTTACGGCGACCTGTAAAATTAATTGCAAATGTTTTTGGTTTGTCTAGCCATAGACACTGGGTAGCCAAAACATGTTCTACTTCACTGGTACCTATGCCAAATGCGAATGTACCAAATGCACCATGCGTTGAGGTATGGCTATCGCCACAAACAATTACCGTTCCAGGAATAGTGATGCCAAGCTCAGGACCGATAATGTGAACTATGCCTTGATTTGGACTCTTAATATCAAAAAGTGTAATCCCAAATTCCTTGCAATTTTGCACTAATGTCTGAATCTGTACAGAAGAAATTTGATCAAC
>JAJNBK010000360.1 GCA_021155845.1 Nitrososphaeraceae archaeon | reverse complement strand
AAGTTCATTTATAAAAAATCATATTTGTTTATGTTCAACGACAGATAGAAAAAATTGCCCCATATGTAAGAAAAAATGCCATCATGATTCTGCATTAAGGCCACGTCTAGTAATCGCCCCGTAAAATTATTTTGAAGAAAAAGCCTGTTAGATAACAAGTGGTAATTTACAACTTAATCCATGCCAAACTTAGCGGCGTGAGTATATAAGGTAGAATGCTAAAGAATTGATAGCAGGAAATATTCTTCTACTCTTTATTATGTCATACCAAGTTCTTGAAACTGAATTTAATATTAGGGGTTTTATAATTTAACTTGAATTGTCAGATATCTTACTATCTGTGCCAGTATTAATTCAAATCTTAGATTTGTTTGGTACAATGGCTTTTGCTGTCACTGGTGCATTCAAAGCGATTGAACATAAATCCGACATCGTAGGAATAATTATTCTTTCTACTATTACTGGAGTTGCCGGAGGGGTGATACGTGATATAATTTTTGGAAAATTCCCACCTACTGTTGTTATTAATCCGCTGTATCTAGTAGTGACCGTAGTTACCGCAATTGTTATTTTTATTCTTTATCCATCTATTAAAATACACTGGAATTTATTTTTGAAATTTGACGCAGTTGGTTTAGGAGTATTCACTGTCATTGGAGCCAGCATTGCTTACAATATATTTGGATTGAACTTTCTTACAATGGCCTTTGCAGGGGTCTTAACTGCAGTTGGCGGTGGCATATTGCGGGATGTATTTGTAAACGAAGTACCACTCGTTTTTGTTAAAGAGCTATATGCTTCTACAAGTTTTATTGGAGTCATAATACTTTTTGTCATGCTAGTTATGGGTATTAACTTGTATTCAGCCACTATACCATCAATACTAGCAGTAACATCAATTCGTCTTCTTGCGATAAAATATAATTGGAATCTACCAAGAGCAAGAACTTAAATTAGAGAATTGAATTTGATGTTTATCAGAATATCTTAATTTTTTTAGAACATCTGTTGCAAAACCTTTTGATAGAGGTCAAGAAAGTTTGTCCTACGTCGTATATTACACCTCCATAGAGTCAAGGATAATGACTGCTAACGGAATTTGTATATAATACAATGGCAGATTTAGGTTTAGTTAAAAAAATTTATACGCATTCAAGGTAACATTCTGCAATATTATTTTCTTATATAGGCATATCATAAAAGATTACAAGCATGAAATTCTATTGTTATTGATTTCTCATCTTCATCTTCCCCTTGGCTGCCAACCATTTCTCTAGTTTGACTTTAGGAAGAAAGGAGCTAAACTCAGTTTGCTCAACAGTTGGTGCAGTGGGTCAGATTTAAAATCAAGTTGTGGCTCCAGAACTAATCGGATGAAATACATATATAGCTGGATCCTAGTCTTGGTCATTTCTTGTTCTTTTTTTGTATTCATTAAAATAATACATACAATTTTTAGTTGCAAATTTTTGACAATCATTACGATCAGAGTACAGACAAGATTATGTCTCTTGCTGTTTCTTTAGTATTACTTCGATCAATTTGCTTCCTCCAGTAATGTCTTACAATATTCATGATATTGTTACTCTGATATTTCTTACCACCATGTTCCATTTTCACAGTTCTTAGATAATAAAAAAATTTAACAACTGCTCTTCTATTATTCGAAAATTGTTTTTCTAACATAAGTACATCGTTTTATCCTCTTCCCTTCCTTATCTGATTATCAATAAGAATACCTTTACTATTTACTACAATATATATGCATGTTCAGTGACCATTTGTCAATATATTCTGATACAATAGACTTGCAAAAAGAAATTGCAAAAAATGTAATATCCGAGGATACTCTTCATAAAGAAATAGAGTATATTTGTGGTGTAGACGTATCTTACAGGGAGAATATCGCATATTGTTCAGCTGTAATAATGAAGGAAAATACATTGGAGTTGATTGAATCAGTCAACACCAAGAGTGTTGTAAAGCATCCGTATATTCCGGGGCTTTTCATATTAAGAGAATCAGAGCCTATACTAACTACGTTGAAATTCTTGAAAAACCATTATGACCTTTTACTTATCGATGGACATGGAATATTGCATCCAAGAAAATGTGGCTTGGCTAGTTACATAGGTGTCTTAATTGATAAACCGACAATAGGGGTTGCAAAAAGTATACTTTGTGGTTCTATAATGGAAGACCAATCTATACAATATGATGGTACTGTTCTAGGATTTACAATTAAAAAAGAAGGTAAAAAACAAATCTATGTAAGTGTTGGTCACAGAATCAGTTTAACAACAGCAATACAGATCATCAAGAGGTTAATCAAAAAGGAAGAATGGGTTCCAGAGCCTTTACGAATTGCAGATCTCAATTCAAAGAATTATTTAAATTTTGATTAAGATATTTAATTGTGAATTAGTTAGATTAGTTGGATAACTCTTGTAATCCTTAAGTCGGACGTCTCATAGGTGTCTGTATGAACCAATTATATGATACTTAGGCCCGACGAGAGATTGTATAATTTACAGCATGATTTATAAACTAAAGTCGAGCATCCATACTCAATTATAATTGCTCATGACAATAGAAAAGAATTTAATCATATTGTTAAATAAGAAGTCACGATGCTATCAAAGATATTAGTTCCAGTGGATGGTTCAGAAAATTCATTCAGAGCATTAGAACATGCTATTTTTTTATCAAGAAAAATAGAAGGAACACAAACTACAGTCACTCATATAATAGAAGATCCTCCTAGTGTTTATATTTATTCACCAAAAGTTATGGAAAAAGTTCGTGCAGATTATAAAAGCGAATCTGCAAAAATCCTTGAAAGATGTAAAGATATGGCTAATAAGAGTGGAATAAATATTCACACCGTTCTTATAGAAGGCGACCCTGCTTCCAAAATTATTAGATATAGCGAGATGGAAAAATTTGATATTATAATAATTGGTAGTCGTGGTATGGGCCAGTTTAAGGAAATGATACTTGGCAGC
>JAJNBK010000359.1 GCA_021155845.1 Nitrososphaeraceae archaeon | reverse complement strand
TTTCTAAGACAAGGGAAACATGAACTCGCTGTTTTAAGTATTGGTTACGCAGAGGGATTAATTGATGCGCTTCGTTTTCAAAAAGGGATTGATCCATGGCTATAATAGCAAAATTCTTGACACATACGGAGTTGAACATCACAATTTTGCGAATAGGAAATAATTGATAAGGATCAAAACTTAAATCCCCTTACTCTACCTCTATACTAAGAGAGAATATACTTGCTTTTAACTTTCTGGGGTTATCTTCGTATGCTTAATGGCATATATCAGTATTATAATAAATCAAGAAACCTACATTATCATTATCATTTTAACTATCCTAATAATGGGATTTGGAATCCATGGTAAAATCAGCGCTAATTGAGAATCCTCATAAGAAATCTGCCATTATTCCTTCTGAGCTAATGCAATTTATTAAACATAACACATATTCCCTTCTTATCAAAGGTTATGCAGGAACAGGCAAAACAACACTATCACTTACCATTTTAAGAGTATTAAATATCAAAAGTAATTTTTTTTATATATCTACTAGGATTTCTCCCAGACAAATTTTTATTTATTATCCATGGCTCAGCAAATTTGTTGATGGATCCAGAATATCGGAGTCTGTAGAAAATGGGTATAACTTATCGAGTTTTGAAGATGCACGTCTCGATGAACCTGAATCATTTTTTGAAAGAATTACGAATCAATTAATGGATGTTAAAGCACCAATAATCGTTATTGACAGTTGGGATGCAATTGCATCTTTTATGGATAAAGAAGCTAGGCTGAATAATGAGCGAGTGTTGCAGACATGGCGAGAAAGAGCGGGCGCCAAACTGATATTTATAAGTGAAGATCCGACGGATACAACTCTTGATTTTCTTGTCGATGGAATAGTAGAACTGAAACAGATTTTTTATGATAACATTAGAATAAGGGAAATTCTCCTTTCAAAATTAAGAGGAGTGAGGATAAACAGGCCGTCCTATATTTACACGCTTAATAATGCCATTTTTCGAAGTTGTAACCCTTTCCAGCCAACAAAGTTTATTATAAATGCCAATTCAAAGATCGTTAAAAATAGACAACAAAAACTTGCACCACTGTACAATGGTACCTACATTACCAGCGGATACCTAAAATTAGATGCCGAACTCGGAGGAGGTTTCCAAAAGGGGAGTATCGTATTAATAGAGACTGATGCCAATGTGAATGTACGAACTACAATGTCCTTCCTGGCCAAAATGATGTATAACTTTGTTGGAACGTGTAATCCAATTTTATTTGGACCAGCGGGAATATTTGAACCTGCCATGGTGATTGCTTACCTCAAATCGTATTTACATGCGGACCCTAAATATGAACTTGTCAAAATTCTATGGCCTACAAATAGGGTTAAGCATTCTCTTTCTGAGCACATCATTCCATACCAAAAATGGAATAGCAAAAGAAGATTTGAATATTTTCAGCATTCAGTATTGAAAGTAAAAGAAGAGAATCCAAACAAGCTTCTGTTAAACATAACGGGAATAGAGACAAATCAGAAAGTGAAAAGTTTCGAAAAAAAAGATCAAATTCAAGGGATCCTCCCTTTTATCAGGGAAAATGTAGATCTATCTCTTTTTGTTACCCAACACTCAGAAAATACAGAAGAGAGTTTGTATGATCTATGTGATATTCACATAAGATTAAGAATAATAAATGGCAGCTTATTTTTACAATTATTAAGCACAGATTCACCTCTTTATGAAATGATAAATGATACTTCGTCTGGTTATCCAAAAATTGAATTGGAGCCTATGGTTTAGTTTAAGTACTCAAATGATAATACTCTTCCGCAATATTTTCTTCTATTCCTACAGGCAACAATTCTTTCATTTGATCATAGTAGGAAAGAAACTTGTTACCTTTATGTGTAATGCGGTAAACCATTTTATTTCCAATGTTAACCTCTTGGATAAGACCACTCTGAAGCAGTGAATCAAGATAAATTTTACACTGGATTACTTCATAACGACTGCGGTTTTTCATTTTTACGATACAATTAAACCCACATTTCATTTAATCTGAGTGGAACTATCAGATAGAAATATTGTTCACCCTAAGGTAGAAACTGCAATCATGTTTTTATCGGTTTATGACATATGGCATATTTGAACGATGCGCTAAAATATCTAGCGAATTGAATCCTTATTGTATTTTGAACTATAACAAGACCCAAATTTCAGAAATTAATATTTAATCATTCAAACAAACACCTGATAATTGTTTGTGGCGCGTATCTTACATTTAAGATTGCATTAGCTATTATTATATTTACTACGCTATTATTGGTCTGCAGAGTTTATAACAGGGAACGTCACCTTCAAGAATTGGTGTTAACGTAATATATTCATCCAATGATTTGCCAGATATACATTCTCCATATTTAGTTTGCGGATTTCCAGGCAGCGGTTATGTTGGAAAGATAGCAGTTGATCATTTAATTCAAGAGCTGAATGCAATACACCTTGCAGATATATACTCGACATCATTTCCACCACAGGTTTTGATAAAAATGGATGGAACAGCAGATCTGATGAAAAATAGTATTTTTTATTCGAAGAATGGCGATATCAATCTACTTTTGTTAACTGGAGATTCTCAGCCTGTAGATCCAGATTCGGAATATGTTCTAGCCGAGGAGATTTTGGATATAGCCGCAAGATTTAATACAAAACATATATTCACATTGGCTGCATATATAACAGGAGTATTTGTTGATAAACCCCGAATCTTTGGAACAGCTACTGATGCAGATATCATTAAAACATTCTATAAAACAAATATTTCGACAATGGATGTTGGGAGTATAATGGGAATGAATGGGCTTATCATTGGAATTGCGAAACTCCGTGGAATGAAAGGGACATGTCTGCTGGGAGAAACCTCCGGATATGTAGTTGACGCTAGGGCGTCCAAATCTATTCTTGAGACCTTGCTTTCAATAGTTGGAATAAAGATAGATATGGCAACACTTGAGAAGAGAGCAAAAGATACTGAAATGTTAATCAAAACTATAGAACAACAAATGTCAGGAAGATCAGGCAGATCGTTAGAAGGTCAACAGACAGGTTCACAAGGTAAGTCCCCTAATATGGGATATATCAGCTAATGCTGTTTTTCTCATCTGGGGTCGAATCTGTACTCATATTATAAATGAAAGTAGAAGATTTTCCTTCAAAAGGATCAATCACTGTTCAACAAAAAGGATTTTACCATTATTTCTATGTATACTTCATTCTAAAACCGCATTAGGATGAAAATACCAGCCTAGTAATCATATGCATCTCCTCGAAACGCCTGAGTATATCCATTTTCAATAGAAACCCGGTCTCCTTGCTTTACCATATTAATCTGATCATCCCATAACGAGAGCTTTATAGTTCCCGTGTCGTCCGAAATAATAGCGTCTGCGACTTGGGCAGTCCCTCCTGCTCTAAGATTCACAGTTCGTGGTTCAGTAAGACTATCTATCGTTCCCTCAATGCTTACCCCACGCATTCCTGGTTTTAGATCACCGATATTCATTTCTCTTAGAACTTCAGCTATTTGTTATAATAAAGGTTCTGGATTAGGTATTCGTCACAGTCATTGATTGACCGCAATCGGTACAAACTAGCTTTATTCCTGCAATAGTCTTCTCTCTTATTTCATGAATGGTTTTTGAATGACATTTTATACACAATTTAGAAACTGTTTCTGGTTTAGGCATATCATCTTGTTACACTTTATTTATTGAAATTATAAAGCAAAACAATTACTTTAACTTTCTGAAATTCCTCATGAATATAATACATTTTTATTCAATTGAACAGCAAACATGAAATAAGGTTAATAAAAAACGCGTATATATGATGGAGGGGTAGCGAAGCCTGGTCAAACGCGCAGGACTCAAGATTCAAGCGAAATTTTGACTTAGAAGGGATTGCATATGAGTCATCCCGTCCCTTAGGGGTTCGTGGGTTCGAATCCCACTCCCTCCACCATCAAAGCAAAGGGCAAGTGGTTATGAAAGTTAATCGTGTATAAGGCTTGTAGGATATTGCACAAGCGAAAGACAAGCTCAAAAATTATTGTTTCTATTAGAGACATGCTCTTTCTGAATGCAGAGTGTATTATCACCTCACAAAGGGAGTAAGTATATGAATTATGTTATCGATCAAACACTCTCCTTATCGGAACTATTTCTGCATTTTAATGTACACATCGGCTATATCAAAATCAACAACTAATCGACATCTTTCTGCACTTACGCCGTTAGCGAAGTCGAATTCGATATCAATTTTACAGAATCTTTCACAGCCAAACCAGCAGATCATACAAAAATCTGAAAAGAGGAAGAGATAGCTTGAGAAGTAATAATCTATTTAATACATTGTATACATAAAGACAATAATACAAGCTTGACTAATAAAGAGATCGAGGCATTCTAATGCCTTTATTGCTGATTAAGGAGTATAATTCAGGTAATGAATATACAAAACCAACATGAACGCAATCTGCTCTT
>JAJNBK010000358.1 GCA_021155845.1 Nitrososphaeraceae archaeon | reverse complement strand
GATATGTTGCCAAAATGGGAAAATAAACTAGGTGGTGCACGAGATGTAATGTCGACTCTTTGCTTCGCTATGTCTCAGGCTGGAAGGATAGATCCTACTGCACAGGCTTTGTTGCAAAATAGTACGTTTGTGTACAAATAACATATCTCTTATTTTTTTATTTTATCTTCATATTCTTTAACAATATCATAAAATATATTCCAATATTCAATTCGTGACTATATTAGAAATATTAGTTCTTAGAATATCATCAAGTTGGATAATAATATGATGCTAGTATCATAATGTTTCAAACCAATAAGATTTGAAATTTTTTTTATATAAAATAATTGTTGTTATAAAAAGAATAATTGTCTCCATTAGGAGAGCAATCAATAAATTCATATTGGGCAAAAAGTTAGGAAAAAGTAACATTTCTCTCATGATGGTTAATCCTTGAGTTAATGGAAGAACGTAAGCGATATTATCAAAAGGTGGTGGAAAAAGTTCTACAGGAAAGAAGACGCCAGCAGATAATCCAAATATGGTAGTTGTAATAAATCCTATACTTTTCATATCTTTTATATGTATATGAGAAATAACAATAATACTTGCTATTTCAAAATGAATAATTATTATCAACAAAAATACTAGAGAAGCAATTATAATTTGATTAAAGAAAACAGAAAAATCATAGAGCAAAACTGCAGTTAGTAATATAGCTGTACCGATAATTAATGCAATAAAAAATGTGGCAACAAAACTTGACCATATTAATATCTTTTCTCCTCCTGGTGAGGTGATTATACTTCTTATTGCAGACACATCTTCTTTTATTGAACTTGGAAATTTCCCTAAAATAAAACTTACTATCCTCCATAAGAATATTCCCAATACTAGAAAATCAATGTATCTTATTTGATTATTGTATATACTTAATGTTATTTGTTCCTCTCTTAAATATAAAAAAATACTTAACCATAATATAGGCTGCATTATAGTAGTAAAAGTACTTAGAGTAAATGAAAGATTATTTTTTATCTTTTTGATGGTAAGTAATATAAATGCATTAATGACCATTAATTATTTCCCCAATTAATTTATCAAGATTTGGTTCTTTACTAATGATTTTCTTGATCTTTAATCCTCTATTACCTAGTGAGTTGATTATAGAAGATAAATCACCATCCCCTTCTTTCAAATAAACATGAACTGCTTTTTGACTTACATAGGTATTTTCAATTTCAGGCAATGTTTGTAGGATATCATTTGCCAACAATCTATCGGATGTTTTTAGAATAAACGCATTTTTGAATTCTTTTGTGTTCTTAATCAAATGTTCAATTGGCTGGTTATATATAATTTTTCCATCTTTCATGATAATTATCTCATCAATTAAATTAGAATATAGTGAGGCATGATGAGAAACAATTATGATTGATTTTCCTTCTTCTTTATACTTATAAAGAATTTTTACTAGTGTTTTTTTTGATTTATTATCCAAGAAAGTTGATGGTTCATCCAATAAAAGAATTTCACAATTATTTATTAATGCTCTACAAAGATCAGTCTTACGTTTGGTTCCTTGAGACAGATTACTAACAAATTTATTTTTATCGTGAATAATTCCAAAACTATGTAAGATGTCATTTATTTTTATATCTGTCTCTTTTAAAGTCTGTCCTCTAAGAAACGCAAAAAAGCGTAAATTATTGATAACTGACATATTTGAAAATAAAGAAGTTTCATTCCAGACACAGCTTATATAAGGCCTAATTTTTTTGAAATTTGAATTTAAATTGTATCCTAATATGGATATATTTCCCTCAGAAGTAGATATAATACCTGATATAATATTTATTAGAGTTGATTTACCTCCTCCTGACGGTCCAGATATTAGTGTTACTTTTCCTTTCAGAAATTTATAGTTTATATTCTTTAGCACCCAACGGTTATGATATTTTTTTCCTATATTGTTACATTCTATGACTGGATATATGGATTAGATTTGTAAAACTTGTCTATAAATTCATTCAGTTTGGTTGTTGATATAATTGATCAGGTCTGTGGTTATGTTGCGGCGTTTGTTGAAGCGCCTTGCGGCGTTTGTTGAAGCGCCTTGCGGCGTTTGTTGAAGCGCCTTGCGGCGTTTGTTGAAGCGCCTTGCGGCGTTTGTAAACCCCAGTAACCTGATATATTATATCGCGATATCATATGTTTGCATATGATATTTATTGTTTAAAAGAAGAAGTATATGAATATTTATTAAATTATTTCAAACAAATATAAATATGAAAATGAATTTTATGTACAGTAAATAGTGGCATAACATTAAATCATATCGTGAGTTTCCATAGTCAATTTTAAGTAATATCTAAATATCTTCACTTTTTTGCAATTATTAGTAATGTATTATTTAACAGTATTCTCATTTTTAATGATAATACTATTATCTTTTTCTTTAGTTCTCTTTTCTTATTCCTTGACTCAACCAATAAAAGCAGCAATTATAACATTTGATGATGGAATGTTAAGCCAATATACTTATGCAAAAACAATTTT
>JAJNBK010000357.1 GCA_021155845.1 Nitrososphaeraceae archaeon | reverse complement strand
CGAAAATGTCTTCTCAACGCCTGCGATGATATCAGAAATGGAAGAAACTTGTAGACTACTTCTAAAAGAACAGTTTATTCCCAATGCAGAATGGGATTCCGTGGGGACTGTTGTAAATATCAAACATTTGGCTGCTACTCCCATAGGGACTGAAGTCTTACTAAAATCTAAGGTGATCTCAGTTAATGGCAGAAGAGTTATGTTTGATGTCGAAGCATTTGACAAAATTGAAAAGATTGGACAAGGGCAACATGAGAGATTTATAATTAATGTACTTAAATTCAAGAATAAATTCGATGAAAAGATAAAGCAGCTAGAGACGACATAATGTGTAAAACTATAAAAGAGGCATAAGAAGAATCAGTATATTCTACTAGGTGATATAGAATGGCCTCAATTCAAACTACTGCTGGCGGAATGCCAGTATTAATATTAAAGGAAGGAACTAAAGAAAACAAGGGAAAGGAAGCTCAAAGAAACAATATTACTGCTGCAAAGCTTATCGCAGAGATCGTAAAGACTAGCTTGGGTCCACGTGGCATGGATAAAATGCTTGTTGACACACTTGGTGATGTTACAATTACAAATGATGGTGCAACAATATTAAAAGAAATTGATGTTCAGCATCCAGCAGCCAAGATGATGGTGGAAGTTTCCAAATCTGTAGATAATGAGGTAGGTGATGGAACAACTTCTTCTGTTGTACTTGCAGGCGCTTTGCTGGAAAAAGCAGAAGATTTGCTAAATAAGGATGTGCATCCTTCAGTAATTGTAGATGGTTATACGGCTGCATCTGAACAAGCATTGAAGTTATTACAAAAGATCGGAATTAAAGTAGATGTTGAGGATAGGGAACTTTTGATAAAAATTGCGAGAACTAGTATGGATTCAAAATTAGTTTCTGATGACAGTCCAATTTTAGCTCAAACTGTTGTTGATGCAATAAAACAGGTATCTGAAAAAAATGAAAGTGATGGACTGAAAATAGATCTAGATAACATAAAGGTCGAAAAGAAAGCGGGTGGGTCTATGCGTGATACTGCATTAATTAAAGGTATAGTTCTTGACAAGGAAGTAGTCCATGCAGGTATGCCAAAGAGAATCGAAGGCGCCAAGATAGCATTGCTTAACTCTGCTCTTGAAATTGAGAAAACAGAAATGAGCGCTGAAATTCGCATCAATGATCCACAGCAGATGCAAATGTTCCTTGACGAAGAGAATAGAATGCTCAAATCCATGGTTGACAAGATAATGGCCGCAGATGCTAATGTTGTACTATGCCAGAAAGGTATTGATGATATTGCACAACACTATCTCTCAAAGGTAGGTATACTTGCGGTAAGGCGTATAAAAGAAAGCGACTTATTCAAACTAGCGAAGGCAACGGGTGCCAGAATAGTGAATAATATAGATGATCTCACAAGCAAGGATCTTGGCTCTGCTGACGTTGTCGAAGAACGGAAGGTTGAAACAGATAGATGGGTATTTATAGAAGGATGCAAGAATCCGAAAGCAGTCACAATCCTTGTAAGGGGTGGATCGCAGAGAGTCGTCGATGAGGCTGACCGCTCCATACACGATGCTTTAATGGTAACAAAAGATGTTGTTGAAAAACCTATAATAGTTGCAGGTGGTGGTGCTCCAGAAGCATATATAGCAAATGAATTAAGACAGTGGTCGAGCAGTTTAGAAGGACGAGCTCAACTAGCAGTTAATAAATTTGCTGTAAGAGCAAAGCAAAGTAAGGGCTCCAAATGGACAGGCATTAATGTAAGAAGCACTGTAGTCGCTGATATGTTCAAACAAAATGTGCTAGAACCAGTTGTAGTGAAGGAGCAAATTCTTAAATCTGCTACTGAAGCAGCCTGTATGATATTGAGAATCGATGATGTGATCTCCTCTGGTAAATCCAAAATGCCTGCTGCTCCACCTGGTGGTATGGGCGGCATGGGCGGCATGGGCGGCATGGGCGGCATGGGCGGCATGGGCGGCATGGATATGGAATAAAAATACTTCATGTCCAATACTCATTTCTTTATAAAGTTATAATGGGAAGAGAACTAATCATAACAGTTAATTCAAGGGAAAAATCTGGTGAAGATTAAGCAAATGTATATCTTTACTATTAGTATTTAATAAAATACTCCTGTTATCGATTAACATCCGTTTTGATTATTCCGTATTAAAAGAAAATCATATATTTAATTTTATCAGATTTTTCAACAAGTAATTTCTGATTTTCCTAAAAGATAAATAATGTAAAATTATATTATTTTTGGTGCTATCAATTTAAATCTACAATAATAAAAAAGATAGAAAGTTACTATTCTTATATGAATTCTATAGTTGTAATGTCTGATTTTTTTGTTGACCGTCTAATAAAATTAAACTCAAAAAAAGAGTTCTTTAATGCTTTAGCAGATAAAGCAAGGTTTGGAGGTGGCAGTATCCGCGGTATTCCGACTGTGGATGTAAAAGGAGGAAATGCAGTAAATGTTGCATATTGCCTTGCAAGTCTAGGTGCAAAGGTCACTCTATTTACTATTGCAGATGACATTGGCTCTGCTATAATAAGACAAATATTCTCAAAATTTGGAGATAGATCGAATCTTCAAATAATAAATGGAAAACATGGTCGTACTACATCGTTTGAATTTCAAGATGAAACGTACTCTAAAGTAAATGTTATGGTAAGTGACATTGGAGATAATGCAAATTTTGGTCCTGAACGGATTGATTCTGCAGATGACCTAAAAATTTTGAATAATGCAGATGCAGTAATAGTAGTTAACTGGGCTAGTAATTTTAAAGGAACACAATTGGCAGAACATGTATTCGCCAATTCTCCAAAGGCTCTACATTTTATAGATCCTGCCGATATCGGGACAAGAAAACAAGAATTTTTAGAGTCAATGATAAAAATTGCCTATATCACTGACGTTCTAAGCATAAACGAAAATGAATGTAATTCTCTTGCAGAAGCAGTTGGAATTGATCCACTTCTCTTAGAGTGCTATAGCCAGACTAGTGTAAGAAATGCTGCAAAAAAACTTGCAGAAAAAATTGGAATTAGTATTGACTTACATACTAGGATAGGTGCAGCGTGGTCGAACGGAAAGGAAACTGAATTTGTACATGCAATCAAAGTTGAGGCACAAACTCTAACTGGCGCTGGCGATTCTTGGGATGCTGCTGATATTATTGGCTATTTAGCAGGATTAGATGCTGAAGAACGGCTAATTTATGCAAATGTATTCTCCTCACTTTACATTAGGAATCCGCATGCACAACCGGCTACCATGACTGAAGTTTCTGAACTATTAGAAAGAATAGGTCATAAATAAGGTACCATTTATATCTTGCATATATTAAGGCTACAATTACAAAATCATAGATTTCTACATTACAACTAATTTTGTATGATCCATCTTTTTATTAGATTGAAATTTCTTAGTCATTTCTCTAATTTCATTTGCCTCACCCCTAAGAAGAAATATCTCTAGACATCGGTCTCTATCGATTTTACTGTGTAAATGTGTATTGATTAGTTTGTCATAATCATGTCTTGTTTCTGAGACTTCATCATCAGACTCC
>JAJNBK010000015.1 GCA_021155845.1 Nitrososphaeraceae archaeon | reverse complement strand
TGATTTAAAGCCAGGATCTATAGGTCCATCTACCTTAGAATAGTTGGTTCCATTACCTGTAAGAGAAATAGTTGTGTTAGCACTACTAGTAGTACTACCACCTGCTCCTACTGTAGGAGCTATAGGCGCAGGGGGAGGAGAGATCGAAGCAGGAGGTTTTGGAGCTGCTGATGGCGACGGAGGAGAACTGGCAGTCGTAGTTGCCCTTAATTTAGGATTCTTTGCTAAGGGAGTCAGTTCTTCTAATTTCTTCATGGCTGCTTCAAGTGAAAGCTTTTCAGTCTTTTGATAATGAGCAATTAATTTATCGCCAATTTTGGTGTTCCTAATGATAGTATCAATTACCATTTTCGCATTTTGATCCGCCTTTTGTCTATAATTTCTAATCCAGTATGGATCGCCGAAAAACTCTAGAGGCTTTATTTGGTAGATTATATCCACTACTTCACCAGTAACTATTTCTACTGTAATAAGCAAGTCTGCAGAAAGTTCTTTCTGACTAAGTGGATCAATACCCTTCTCATTCCATTTGTAAGTTGCATAGATTCTGTCTGCATATGCATCAACAACGAAACCAGAATTTTTCAAATCAGTCATTATGCCAGAAATATCAGAATGGTCAGTAATATCAACAGGGACCCTGAACACACCCAGTCTAGATCCATGGAGAGGATAGACACCCCTTTTTGCAACTTCAGAAATCATTGCCCAGACCCTATTCTTTAGCAGCGCAGACATTGTAACTATTTAAATAAATTAAGGGCTAAAAGGCTTTCGTTTATTCATCATCAGGACAAGTAATCTCTCTAATAGCCTTATACTTTGCATCCATTTCTTCAGCAATCTTTATTATATCTTCTAATTGATAGTTTGCTCGCGGAAAGTACCATCTAATCGCGACGCTATGTCCATTACCATCCATATCATAAATCATCCCCTTTTCTGCTCTAACGCCATATTTTTCATCGATACTATATTCGCGTACATCCAAACCCCTTTTTGTCTTATCCTCCAATATGATAGTGGTAGTATCCTCGCCGTCATAAATGAGATAAAATTGTCCTCTTTTTAATAGAGGATGTTCCTGATTCATTAAAATACTTTAGTCCAAGAACCATCGTAATTGCGTACAGAAGGATATCCTAACAGATATTTCAAAACGAACCAACTATGAGAAGACCTTTCCCCTATTCTGCAGTAACAAATCACATGTTTGTCTGAAGTTATACCTCTTCCTTCGTATATTGCTTTGAGCTCATCTACACTTTTGAAGGTTCCATCTTCTCTTAGCGTCTGTCCCCACGGTATATTTTGAGCTCCTGGAATGTGTCCGCCTCTTTGTGCATGTTCCATAGGATATTCCGGTGGTGCTGTAATTTCGCCTGAAAATTCTTTTGGAGATCTTACATCGACAAGTACTGTTTCGGCTCTCTCAAGTGCCCTTTTTACATCAGGCAAATATGCGCGGATACCTTCATCAGGCGGCTGTGCAATATATTTTGAAGATTTTGAAGTAGGCTCTTCCTTTGTATACTCTCTATTTTCCATCTCCCATTTTCTTCTGCCGCCATTCATGATCTTGGTTTTTCTATGACCATAATAGTGAAACACCCACAAAGCAAATGCAGCGAACCAATTATTAAAATCCCCGTACAGTATGATGTCAGTCTCTGGTGTAGCACCTACTCCTGACATAAGTGTCTCGAATTGTTGCTTATTAATTATGTCACGTCTGGTCGGATCATTAATATCCTTTTTCCAGCGGACCATATAGGCACCTGGTACATGACCCTGTTTATACGCATTTTCTACATCATAATCAACCTCTAGAATTCTAATGTTCGGGTTCTTTAAATTTTCTCCTACCCAATCGGTCTCGCATAAAACTTCAGGGTATCCGTATTTAAAATTAGACATACACGTACTAGATTTATCTAGTACTTAAAATATTTGTTCAAGAATCAAAGTGCCTTTGCAAAAAGAAGTTATAGATAATTTTCTTGCCTAATTCTAAGTTATTTTCTGTTATATTCTCTATCCTATATAAAAACACGCATACTAATTCAAAATAGATGTTGTTGTGTTAAGAGATTAATTTTTATAATCCTCATAAGCTCTTCGAGTTTCTATCTTTTAATATTTTTTAGTTACATCGGTTAAGTCAGTAACGATCTTTAAAAATATGGATATAAATAGAGTATAGACAGTAAATGATTAAAGATAAATAATAATAATGGACCGGGTGGGATTCGAACCCACGACCACCTACGTTTCCTTTGCCTGACATTGTCATAGCATGCAAGGCAGGTATTCTACCGGACTAAACTACCGGCCCTCAGGATATGCCTAATCGTTGATAATTTAAGTGCTTTGCGATTTCATACTGAAACATGAACATTTACCGCGATTCGAAAAGAAGAATAATAGGATTTGCTTGTGCTTGTGGTTTTATAAAAAGATACTAACATAAATTTTAGCTAAATTATTTGTTGTCTAGAAATTTCTTATTCTATATGAAATAATGTTCCGCAAGAAATAAGTTTGAGAAACATTAATCTGTCAATATGTCATTTTTTGGAGGAGATCCGAGCAATAGTGTTAATAAACGTAAATATGAACATCTAACTCTTAGTATAAAGCAGACAGTCTTAGAAAGGTCACATCATCGATGTCAGAAATGTTCAGCAAAATTCAGAAGTGATATACAGCCTCATTTCGAGCATATTAATGGATCATTAAAGGATAACCGACCCGTGAATTTACGCGCCCTTTGCCAACAATGCTTCAAATCAGTAGAAGAAAAGGAAAATCGAAAAGGCATGTTTGGAAAAATGCGTAATTCCCTTGAAGCGATATTCGGAAAGTAAGAGAATGATCTATATATAGTGTTACATCTAATGTTCTTATAAAAATGATAATATTGCAGCTAATCTGTGATATTTGTAAGAAAGTTATTTTAGAAAAGGAAGGAGAATCATATCTTAATCAAGAAAAATTCCCTATATCGAATGAAGAAGCCATGATGCTAGACAAAGAGCATCGAGGACACGAATGCCATATAGAAGCGATAGAAAAGGAAGCTTAGAAGATGAAGAATTAAATGAATGTAGTATAAAATTTAATACAAATAATTTTCCACTATTAGTGGCGATGAAGAGAATGAGCATAAATGAAATAAATGATTAGATAATGGTTATCCCTCTGAGCCAATTACATATCCATTTATAAAAAGTACAAATTGTTGCTGTTGTCAGAATGCAAAAAATATTTTTAACTTTTCCTCTAAAAGAACTATAAGCAAAGTCATTCCCTACAAGAGTTTGTTTTTGAAATAAGAAGAGCATAAAATAAAAAAATGAGGATATATTAATTATGTGATAAGTCAAATATTACAGGAATGATACTATGGATTAATATTTGATTCACCTATAGTTTTCTTAGAAATAGGTAACATCTTTATAATCATATTATGTTCTTCGTGCTAGGAATAAATCGAAAATTGAGCGATGATATAATATTTTCTTCAAATCCAGATGAAATAAAACAGCCTATATTTTGGTTCAATAACTTTGTCGGCGTAGGATATCGTTATCATGACATATACATGAATGTTTTACCGCTATTCAAGGACAAAAGGTATGCATTTAAACTATGGAAGAAAACAATAGAATGGTGGCCTGATGACGAAATAAAGCTTAGGTTTGTTGAATACAATGACAAGTATTGGTTTATTCTTTACGGCGGTTCCAAATATAAAGGCGATAATACCGGTTTCGTAAAGCATTTTCATATATCAGAAAATTATAAGAGATTCAAGCACGGCTATGAAAAGCAAGTTCTGTTGCGTTTTGCCATTTATAAAGAAAACAAAAATAAAGAGATGACAGATAATAAATTTGGTCTCGAATTATTAAAAAGATCAAAATCTATTTTTGATATAAAATTTTTGAATTATTTCGATCTGCCATCAGATAGCATAGTGAGGAAATGTATTCAATCAATGAGTGGTCCGAATGCTTAGAAAGTTTAGTTGTATTGAGGCTTGCTCAGATTGTTGTATTTATCGGGAATACTATCCCTCTATAGAATATGGTAAGACAGGGGTTTTGATTCTTCCCAAAGAGAGATCTAAAATTAAGGATCAAATAAAAATTACAGGTATAGAGGTTAAGATACTTCCAAGATTGGGAATTGGCAAGAATCGTAAAGGTGATGGTCCAAAAAGAATACTCGCTTATCAAATGATGGGTAAGAATGCTGATGGGAACCTTTGTCCTTTTCTAGAAATTGATAACCCACAAAAGTCACCTCATGGCGGATTTAAATGTAAAATATATGAAGAGCGTCCATTAGCATGCCATGCTTATCCTGTGCTCCAAGCCAAGGATAAAACTGTTGAATTAGATGGTAAATGTCAATTCTATCAAAAATTCTCTTCACCTTATGACAGAGATACACTACGAGATGAAATCGAAGCCTTAACCAAGATAGAGGCAGAATTTTTTGTTGACGAAAAGATAGAAGTTTGGAGATATGCAACTGCAGTTGGAGATGAGAAAATCAAGCACAAACTTTTGCCTGAAGGTTGGGTACTTCAATATATGTAGTATTGTATAATGCGGTCTGGGATATTATCCTTGAGTTTTAATTCCTTCGCGTAGTGGTTGTACGTTAATTCAGATTAACCATTTATTGATAAGAATTAAGTCATAATGCAGGTTCTGTATCATATTTAAAATAAATATGAGATGTTGTTCTTCTAGATATTGTACATTCCTAGTACTTTCAGGAGCAATATATGGTTAACTCTGTTTAGTGACTCCATTTCTATGAGGTCAAATATTGATATTGGTTCATACTTGTTTGTTAAACGTCTATCACAATCATAGGCTCAATCCTATAGGTCATTGTTAATCACAACTATATACTATTTTGTTGTGAAATGTCAAAATTTGTCGTTATATGAATTTATGGCGACAGGATACTCTAAACGGTATATTGCCTTCTATAATTGATCGTTCTTGAGTATACTGAATCTGACTAAAGAGATTTTCTTATTTCCAGTAATTTACTTCAAGTTTTGAATTATATGGTGCGCATTGCCGAGAATTTCGTCTAAAGGATCTCTTTTTTTGGATGTATCTCTTCTTCTTCCTCCTCTTCTTCTTTTTATTATGTAGTAATGAAAAAGTGTTAGGATATCTTATGTTACAAATTATGATAGTTATTTTCCAAATTCATCATGATCCTATCAGCAACAAATTCTGTGAAGTAGTAATAGATTGAGACCATCTACTATCGGTTTTTCCTATTCAGCTATGCTTTATCGCCATAGTTTCTTTAAGTTCCAATATCTTGTCGATGATTAAGTGCAATGAGGGCTTCCAATTGTTGTTTCCTCTTTTTATAGGTTTCTCCTGTGGAATCTACTTCACAGTCTCGCCTGCAGTCACTTTGCAGTTACTGCAGTCACTTTGAACTGATACATATACGAAATATTTCATCCAACATCCGTACAATGATAAGACCTTCAGTTCTAGGAATAAAGTTTTCGTATTGTAGCAATAGTAATTCTTCATTAAAAATCAAGTTATTGCTACTGATTTTAGGTTAATTAAGAAAATTTAAATGTCGAATCACAATACTAATACAAATATTATAGAACCTATCTTCTTTTAGAGATATTCCCGAGATGTATTTCCAACTCCTAATAATGCTATGGCCTTAACTATTGCAACGTTCATAGAAGCTGTGTATTTTTAATAATTCCAGCAAATTTTAATGCATAAATTATAGCCAAACTTATTCCAAAACCCATCATAGGTTTCCATGGCATAGCCGGTAATGTAGGAGCACTGAGTTTTATCTGGTGATTATCGATTATGTTAGATATATAATCTCTCACTTTTGCGTTCCATATTTTATATTCTATACTATGTTTGGTCAATATAGATTCTATTTCATATATCACTGGAGCTCTTACCGATCTGATATGTTGTATGTATTTACGTGAAATCTCTACCTCCGCTTGTATGGCAATTAAACCTTGTTGCAAATCCAACAATCTGACATGCATTTCCCATGGCTTACAGAGTCTTTTTGTAAAACCACTACCAATTTGCATTGGCTTTTTGTTCTCAAATTTGACTCGTCGAAATCCCTCTGTAATAAGAGCTTTAATTATTTCATCTTTCTTTATCTTTACCATTAAACTTAAATGGTCTAATTCAATTTCTTCATGAAGTATAAAATCATGTAATCCTTTTACAACGCTTATGTGCCTAGGATAGCTAGTTAAGAACTCAGACATATATCAGGCAGTCTTTTTCAATATACCGCGTTATTAAAACTCTATGTCTAAATAATTAATTCTGTTATATTAGGAAAATCAATTTTGATATTGCACAGCCCTCATGTAAATGTCTTCTGTCGCATCTACGGCCATGTCATGCCAAGAAAGTTTTCTGTCTGTAGCAATTACTTTGATATTTCGTATAACTACCGCAGGTATTAATTCATTGCTTTCACCCATTGCTGAGACTCCGATAGTCGCAAGGCTATCTGCGACTGCCTTAAGAGTTACTTTGAGAATGTTTCCAAATAGATCTATTTTCCCTCTTTGATCTTCAACAGGTTCAAAACCCGCACATGATATAGCAATCCCTGTAGTACCAATTCTAGTGGGCATTAATCGGCTATCTGCAATAATAACCATAACTTTAATGCCAAGATTTAGCAGGAACTTTCGTCGCAAATTCTCTGCAGTTTTAAAAGCTTGGCGAGGATACAAAATCACAAATCCTGAAGATACATTTGACTTGTCAATTCCTGCATTGGGGGCTATAATTCCATCTCTGATTGCAAGCAAAAAGCCAGGTATACCTTTGAAGATATAATCAGATTCACGGATAACAAGCTCAACTAGCTTTGCGTTCATATGATATTTAGATGCAAGGTCTATTGCTCTCCCGCTTATCTTCTTGACACTATCTAGCTTCCTTATAGAACCTTCACTCATCGAAACATATTTACTTGAAATTACAAGAATATCATTATCTCTGAATTTAAAATGTGGTAAGTTGAGGCTTTGAAAAAGATTGAATTTGCGTGTTTTTAATGATACCGATAAAGGCAGAATTTCCAATAAATCTAATATTTTTCCCATACTTTTGTGTTTTACGTTATGCAAAAGGTATTAATCTGTGATTTAATACGAATTATCGCTATAGTGAACAATTTTTGGGTATGACAATTACTGAAAAAATACTTGCTCGAGCGGCTGGAAAGTCTCATGTCTCACCGGGCGATGTAGTCTTTGCAAAAATAGATAAGGTCATGCTGCATGACGTTTCTGGACCTGGAGTTATCAAGGTATTCGATGAATGGGAAAAAAAGGGGAAAAAACTTGAGCGGATCTGGGATCCGGATCGAGTCTGGATAACAGAAGATCATTTCGTTCCTGCTGCTGACAGAATTTCTGCTGATAACGTCATCGCTCTTTCTAATTGGAGTAAGAAATTTGGAATAAAAAAGCATTTTAAATATGGTTTAGGACAGTACGGCATTTGTCATACTCTTTCACATGAAGAAGCACTGGTGCTGCCTGGAGAGGTCTATGTCGGAGGGGATTCCCATACAAATACTACGGGAGCAATGGGATCATTTGCTGCTGGTCTAGGTCATACAGATATTGCATATATTCTAATGAACGGCCAAATCTGGTTTAAAATACCAGAGACGATAATGTTCAAATTGAAAGGGAAAAAACCTGACTATATAATGGCTAAAGATATTATACTAAGGATTATAGGTGATATTGGAACTGATGGTGCAAATTATAATACAATGCAGTTTTTCTCCGTGAGAGAACAGACTCTTCCTACTCCGCAATGCTAGGAGATTCTGATGCAGAGTTTTCTGAAGTATACACTTACGAAATTGACAAATTAGAACCTATTGTAGCAAAGCCATTTTCGCCTGGAAATATTAGCATCGCAAGAGAATTGCAAGGTACTGAAATAGACAAGGCATACATCGGTTCATGCACAGGTGCAAAACTTGAAGACCTTCGATTAGCCGCTAAATTGCTTAAAGGAAAGAAAGTTAAAGTTAGAACGGAGGTGCTGCCAGCAGCTCAATCGATCTATATGAAGGCCATGCAAGAGGGTTTAGTTAGTATTTTCATGGAAGCAGGTGCTGTTATTGGGCCGCCAACTTGTGGTGCGTGTTGCGGAGCTCACATGGGAGTGTTAGGTAAGGATGAAATATGTGTGAGTACGACGAACAGAAATTTCCCAGGCAGAATGGGAC
>JAJNBK010000356.1 GCA_021155845.1 Nitrososphaeraceae archaeon | reverse complement strand
ACTTGATATTGACGATTATGGTTCTATAATACCATTAAAGGAGTTAGAGCTTAAACTGCCATCTAATGATAATTCGATTATTCAAACATTGAAGAGTTCTTCTTATGCAGCTATTTTTACTGAAGGCCATAATAATAATGATGATAATAGTAATACCATAATTTTAGCCAGCAGCATTACAAATGATGAACTTAACGAAGAGAAAATAAGGACCATAAATACAGTAAACAAGAAATAATTGATATTTACTAACAATATCGATTTGATCCATATTTACCATTCTATTAAAATATAAGAATAATAGATTCATTTGCTTTAACAGTTACAAAAATAAATGTATTACCATCGCAAATGTCTAAGATCATTTAGGAAAATTATTGGACCCTTTGATAAAAAGTCAATATGTCAAATAATATTCAAATGTCTAAATCACTCTATATTCTCTTTATTTATATTTGGAAAGTTTATCATTAATTGATCATTCTCTTCTGCTGCTGCATTAGGCAAATATCATAGAATTTATTGATCTTATCTATAGTATCGATTTGTCTATTTTATTACTCTTCTCGATCTACGATAATTTGATTATTTCTACATTCTATGTACCCTTTTGGAAATTTGAATGTACTTTTTCATATCTATTTCCATTTGTTCCTAGTAACAGTCAGCATTTTTAGCAAGGTATTTTTGGGAGGTTTATCGAACCATTGTGCATAAGAGCTGCTTTTTTCATTTACTTTTTCATTTAAAGACATAAATTTACAATCAAAGGTAATAAAATTGGCCCTTAATTCTTGATGACATTTTTTGTCACTATCGTTACTTTTAATGTTGTTGCTACTATTTGTCAGCATTAGCCTTTCAATCCCAATTATATTTCTTACCTCTGCTATTATTCCGATAGAGTCAAGATATTTCTGGAGTGTTGATACATAGTTTAATCCTCTCCCAACATTTACGAAAGGAAGCATCCAATGCTTGTCAAAAGATGTTTCATTAACCATCAATAATTTATCTCTGTGGTGAATAACTGCAACAGCTGCCTTTAAGGTAAACGAACCTTTTGATATTTTTTTAAATTCGGCTAAGTGGCCATTACTAATTTTAATGCTTTTTCTTCCTATAGCTATTTTCGCACTTGCGATCTTTCTATAGTTACCTCGAGTATATATTAAAGGATATTTTTTATCATCAAATTTTGCACCTATTATTTCTCCAACGACCATTATATGATCTGCAATCTTTTGAATGGTTATAGCTTTACATTCTGCATTCAATGTACAATTGTTAATCATTAGAACATTGATCTGTTTTGCAGGATATGTTTCAAAAGTATTCGGAATGTTTAGCTTTTGAATTTCTGTTCCAGAATATCCACCCGCTATATTAACAAGATGGGATTGCTCGTCTGAAGCCATATTTACCCCAAATACCTTTGTTTCTTCAATATTCCAGTAGGTAGGAGAATCATGGATAAAGATTGCAATCAGCATGGGATCATATGCAATCTGTAAAGTCCATTCAACTGCCATCACATTATTACCGTATTTCGAACTATTGGTAGTAATCAAACCTACTCCAGTAGCAAAGTATCTATGTACATTTTCCATTATGTCAATTGTTGGAGGAATTGTATTATTACTATGAGTCAAGTATTATCCTCTAGAAAATTATTTCTTAATAAATTATTCTTTATAGAACTGCCTTTGGTGACATAAATGCTAGATGATAGTATCATCTCTACTAGCTAAGTTTAGAAGATCGCATAATAACGAACTATGTTCCAGAGGTGTAGAAGGAGTAAACGTCTGATATAGTTGTGGTGATGAACGAGTTTTTATATATATGTATATATAAATATCTGATTACATGTTATATCTGTAATGCTTCTAATTGTTATATAGAGAATTAAGAAAATCTGGTATTATTATTACTGTTGTTATGTTCTTCTGCAACCTCTGAAGCCTCATTTATTATGTGACCTATATCATCATTTTCCGATAATTCAGCAATATTCATGCCTATAATATCTATTTGTACTAGGTACTGATATTTCAAAATCTGATTTTAATCCTTTTACTGGGCTCATTGCTGGTTCTAGTGTTTTCATTATTTCGCTTAAAACATGAATTGTAGAAATTCTCATTGACACTTGTTCCAATGCAATTCTTGCTTGATTTAGTGTTCGTTGGTTTTTGCGTAGTTGAGCTAACTCAACTGACAAAATTTTTGTATGGGCGATATCGTGGCTTTTCATTGCATCAACTACCTTATTGAAGAGAGTTTCTTCTCTTCCTTTCATTTTTGAAATTTTAACATCTAGTTTTGAAATTTGTAATTGAGTATCATTCATTACACTTTCAATTCTTGGCTTTACATGAGAATTTGGAATTAGATCTTCTATTAATTTCTTGTTTGTATCATCTATATGGTTCTTCTTATTTTTATTCCAATTTGTAAAAAAGCCAGTCATGAAAGTCTACAGATCTAAGAGGATTTGTTAATTAATTGCAAAGGTATAACTAGATAAGCTAGAGAGTTAATTACTTCTAAATCAAGTAAATCAAGTATTTGATATTTCTTATTTAAGAGAAGCCTATGTATGTATCTCATCTAAAATCTCTCTTTTCTTATTCTATGTCTTCAGGCCTAAATCACAGATATATCTGTTATCTCCTTTAGTATATTGATTGAAGTATTCGTTACTAAACAAAATTTTGGATTAAATACATGAGTAAATTTAGAATGATGTATAATATAACACTAGTTCTTACACAATTTGAAAACTTATGCATTTAAAATCATGAATAGGAGAGGACAAAGTAAAATCTAAGCCAAATTTGTTCCTTATGGAAGATTTTGTGCTCTTAGAGCAGGCGAATTTAATCATAGTCATTTTGTCGGGGAAATTCCCAAATAACGGTTCTACTTCTCTATGTACTGTGGAAAACAAACTCTGTGCTTATTGTGGCAAAATGTTTTCAGGCGAAGGTTGGCCTCATGTAGAAGG
>JAJNBK010000355.1 GCA_021155845.1 Nitrososphaeraceae archaeon | reverse complement strand
ATATACACAATGACCAAGGATCTAATTCTGTAGTGGTTGTCGTTGTTATTATTATTGATTCTAATTTTTCCAAATTTTTTAATTCACCATATTATTTGTGAAACCCACTTAAAGCACCAATATGATAGCAGGCTCGGAGGGATTTGAGCTTTGCTGGTCGTCGGGTTCAGCTACCATTATTTTGTATTAAAATAACTGCTGATGGTGGAAACACTTCCAATGTCCAATGCGGCTGAGATAATTGAAAGGGCTTTGAAAAAATCACCCTTGTTATTATATTTAAAATTAACAAGAGTATGATTATGTAGACGCTAACGAATTCATTAACGAACTATTTATAACTGTCAAACTGCTGCGGCAATTATTCAAACTATGGTAGAGATAACTAAAAAAGTACATACAGTAGAAGGAATAACTCATCCTGATCCCCGTGGAAAGGTTTTCCCTTATTTGTTTATTGAAGAAAATCGAGATGATTTAACATTAATTGATCCTTCCTTTCTTTCACAACTACCTATACTTGAAAACTATTTGCTTAATGCAGGTTATGATATTAAGAATGTAAAGCGTATAATTCTAACTCATGTACATGTTGATCATGCACAAGCTGCTAAGCAGATAAAAGAGAAATCTGGTGCCAAAATTTATTCCCATTGGATTGAGGCAAATTATCTAGCACATAATCCATCATATAACGGTCCACCAACTACACAGGAAACTATTGATAAATTAAAAAAGCTCGGAATTTCAATAGAAGAATTAACAATGAAATATGGAAGTTTTGAGGTAGAACCCATAATTGTAGATAAGCCGGTATCAGATGGTGATATGATTGGTAGTCTTAGAGTTATTCATACTCCAGGGCATACGCCAGGACATATTTCACTTTATTATAAAGAAGACGGAACTATTTTCGGAGCTGATAGTATATATAAACACGTATTTGGTGCAGATGGTATGTATGTATCCGCTCCACAAGTATCAATAGATCCAGTAACAGCATTAGTTTCTGCACAAAGGTTGTCTAAAATTAAGTTTAATAAGCTGTTAATGGCCCATCAAGATTCTCCTTTATTAGAAAGAGCAAGAGAAACTGTAGAAAAGCTGGTATCTGAAAGTATAGAAAAAAATAAAAAAGTAAAATAAAAAATTATATCATTTTTACTCATAATTCGTTTTTCTTATCTGTGTCTAGATGCTTAGTCTAAATACGGTACCTGAATGCCTTATAGAACTTGTTAATAATAATGCTATTTAGGTTTTGGCACGCTGGCATATCTTTCTAGTCACTTTCTTTGAGGTGAAGCAGATTCGTTGTATGTATGAATCCAGTCGTTTGTGAACTGTTATCGACACAAATTTGCGGGAGCATATGCATCTGTCTTTTTCTTTCTGTTTTGATTGTTTGCCATATTTCTACCAAATCTGATTTATTGGCCTTCTGTGCATCTTTGATATAAGTTTCTATTGTATCATACAGGAAGTCCGCATCCTTGCCCAAAACTTTTAAAATATCATATGCCGTATCAGTTAATTCAGTTGATGATGACATGTTATATATTAAAAGACAAATAAAATATTTAACAGATACGCAACCTGTTCATCATTATAAACAACTTATGTGACTCATAGAGTTATACTCTTTCTATATAATGAAGATTACTTATCCAACAAAAGTAGAGGGATTTTTTGTATTTTGATTATATTATCTTTCTTTTATTCTAATATATTTCTAAATGATACTTTTGATTTAGCATCATATTTTGCAACCCCATATATATCGCTCCAATTGTCTATTAACAATAAACTCTCTACAGGTTGTGAAACTATTTTACTTGGAGCAGCAAAATTATAAATTGCTCCTGTCTTGTGAATTCCATCATTGTCTGGTTTATCTAAATCATCTATCTGTATTACATCCAAGTAGTAGTATTGATACTATTCCCAGTAGTATTATCGCATTCATCCATTTGGTATTGTTGTTCATGGCGTAAACGTCGCTTTTAGTATAGTAGATATACAGAGCTTTTCTTCATTGAAAGATACTGCCATTATTATTACAGCTCAAATCCACTTCTTCCATTTAAAATAAACAATCATTCCGCCACCTACTGCTGCCATTAATCCTAGAGCATAGTAGTAGCCAAACGGTGAACGCAGCTCAGGCATAATATCAAAGTTCATTCCATAGATACCTGCTATCAATGTAAGAGGGAGAACTATTGTAGCAATAACTGTAAGTGTTCTGATAGTTTCATTCAAATTCGCAGTTAATGAGGAATTATAAGCTTCACGCAGACTGATAACTCTATGATGCATATTCTCTATATTATTTCTTAAATATGTGACTCTGTCATTAAGCGAACGAACCTGTCTTCTAGAATCATCGCTAAGCCTTGTTTGTTCAACGTCATTGATAATCTCATCAAAAGCTCTTGATACCATCCCTAGGCTACCTTCCAAAAAACTTATTTTTCTTCGAACTATAAGTATATTGGATAACTGCGACTTCGAAGGACTATCAAGTATGTATTCTTCTATTTGTTCAAGTTGATTGTTAGCTTTATCTAATACAGGATAATAACTTGAAATGATCTCCTCTATTGCAAGACGGTATATAATTTCGCATATTCCATAGATACCTCCATGATCTTTACTATTATCACTAGATGACTGTTTACTTGCTGCTATTGATTGTTGTAGGTTTCTAACTTTCTTTCGAATGTTCTCTTCAAATTGATGATTATAGAAGTTAATAGTAATAATCCAACGCCGTTCAAAAAATATGTAAAGATCGTCTTCTAAAAGCCTGATAGCATATTTATCATCATCATCATTTTTATTTTGTTTTTGTTCTTCTTCATCATCATATCTTACTCCATCGACAATTGTAAATAAATATTCATCATATTCCTCAATCTTTGAAGGCTGATTCTGATGTATGACTACATCTACTGATAATGGGTGTAAACCGAAAATACCTTGTAATTGAAATATATCTTCAGGTTCATCCCCATGAATCCATAAAGACTCTTCAGGATTTTCCACCATCTCCCTTCTAAGCGCTGTGGGATTAGAAATATTGGTTTGTCTTATTGTGTGTTTATTAATGATGTATGCAGATATTGTCAATTACTGCTTGTAAATTATTACTATGTATAATAAAAGTAGCAATTATTGAAGATACGATGGAGAGAGGAAGATAAAACTATAGCCTTATTTTGCATTAGAGTTGATCAAAACATATTATAAACAGCGCATAGGTTTTTCTTGAAACTGTATTTAGTATATGCTATGCTAAGTCTAATTCTGTTGAGTGGAGAACAGAATTGACTGTATTTTGCAACCCATACATTGATGAATGAGAGGCTTCTGAACATGAGCTCAAGGAAGCAATTTAGATACAATAATAGGAAATGCAGAAGTAACAGGATACACTATGCTTATACAAATGGCAATAAAACAGAACATTGCTGATGCTATTTCTCTTTTAAGACAAAATCTCCAAGAGGAAGAAGAAATGTTTGGATGGCTTAGCAAATGCACCTACTGTATTTATAAAACTGTGGTCCAGATTGAACTTCTGCTAAACTACTAAAAAATAACACCAATTATTTATAATAACAATTCACAGTATGCAGCAAAGAAAGACTTTGAAATGCTTGTCTCTTAAACAACCCTATGCTGAGCTTGTGGCAGCAGGAAGAAAGACTATAGAGA
>JAJNBK010000014.1 GCA_021155845.1 Nitrososphaeraceae archaeon | reverse complement strand
TGTTCATTTGCTTCTTCTTCCTTATCTGGCTCACCCGATCTCACCATTCCAATATGACTATGTGAATCTATAAATGCTGGTGTAACGACAACTCCTTCCGCTATTATCTCGTCACTTTCTTTAGGTTGGCTATTTCCAACATATTTTATTTCATCTTTCTCAAATCCTATGAAACAATCTCTTTTCTCATCAATACCATCAAACAATAACCTGGATTTAATTACTTTCATAGTTTTCAGTAAAAACTGAGAATCTTCCTATTCTTAAACTATATCAAAGGTAATTTAGTATTGGACATCTGATAGACCTTTCATCAAACTCAAATCCCACAGAGCCTCAATCAATAAAGCGACAAAGCTATGGCACTTCTTATGGAAGTTCATAACCTTGTGGTTAGCATCAACCATAAGACTATGATTAAATTTCTTAACTTGTACAATTTCAAAATAGAATTTGAAAAAAGCCATGATAGAGTAGAGAAGCACACATAATTGTACGAAAATAACTGTAATACTTTTTTGTATCATTTCAAAAAGTCTTATGGCTGTAGTTTTTTCTCGTCCGATCTCTGATTGTTGATTGGCGTTTAATTCTCCTGTTTTCTTTTGTTGATCTGATGTCAAGAAAGGATTCTGACAATAAAGTAATAATACTAAAAAAACTGCAGATTATCTTATAAAAAAAACCTTTAATAATATATTGATACGATTATTATATATTCATAGTAATTTACGCAAGTAAACCGTCAATCGACTTCCTTTGCATAGTATCTGTATACAAGATATATCAATAAAAAAGAAATGTAGGACATTTAATCTAATTCATAAACATCACCCCAGCAAGCCATGACTACTACATTTCCAGTCAGAAAGATCCATACCAAAATCGCACTTGATTTCCAGAGTAACAAAATTAGATTTCGCGGCTGACTCCATAGCTTTTTCAATTTCAGTTGTAATTCTTTGATTTATGGTTGCTTTATCTGCAAATGGATTTGCTATGGTTGATGGTTGAGGAGAAGAAGAAGAAGAAGTATTTGCTTCCCCCTGAGCAGTTTTTTGCGGTGCGACTTTCACATAGCCTATCGTTGGTGTGCTATCATAATCTTTTGTAACTGTAGATATTATTAGATCTCTTGCATTTTTCATTGAATTAATGTCACCTGCTATTGTATATGTGGTATCAAATGTTCCTATACTTGTAAATCCTGAAGATATAGTATAAGAGTTAGTTGTATCTTTTGTTATATGTACAGCTGAGAAAGAAGAGGCAGACGATGATGTCTGAGCGAATACAAGCTTATTTTGCAATGTTTGGACTCCATCATCTATAGCCATCATAAGGCTGGTAGCTACAGTAATTAGCGCTATTGTGATTGCAATAAAGTGTTTTTTGTCATTCATCTGAAAGATACAAAGATATTAACAGTATATATAAAGATGTAGCATTTAGTTTTCTAAATATATAGGAATCTTTTCTATGTACGTACTAGATCAGCACCAATTTAAATCTCGTTAGAATTACTTATAAGAAATATGCAGAGGAAGTACCTATCTTCACAAAATAAAGATTAACAAGATTTTAGAATTATTCTGGACAAAGATGCTACATCACTTATCTATGATATAGGGTTGCAAGAGCTAGAAAAATAGGTGTGTATCTTTGATAAATACTGATGAATGTATAGTATGGCTCGGTAATTCTTCTTATTCAAAGATTCAAATAACTTGATTATAGCAAAGATTGAAGACTAACTGGGGTACTTTTACGAATTTAGTTGGTATATGAGACATGACAATGGTTATGATGGATATGGCTTCAATGATAGCATATGTATACTAGAACGCATGTTCTATACCCAAGGAAATATAGCATAGAATGAAGATTTAAGAATAAAGTTTATAGTTATTTCAAACTAAGGGCATAATATGCAATAAAGAAGCCTTTTACAACTATGAAAAAAATAAAAGATAGTAAAAATATTCTTCAATCTTTTCTTTCTTGCATCAAATTATAACATAAAGCAGTTCGCACTAGAATTATTGATGGGAAAAATCGAATAGGTAGATTTAGCAGACTTTCCTTGTATTGTACTGAAGATTTATGCAGCAAATTAAAGAAAGAATATCTATTGAAAAGAGACTACCAACAATATTGTTACTATAGGATTATTACTATTTTTTATTTATTTGCATGCTCATATTATCCATTTGCCGTATATATAAAAACAAGTTTATTATTTTCATGCAATTCACATTGTCAATCCTTATGAATCTGTTGTATAGATTATCAACCCTTAAATCATAAAAGAGAATATATTTTACATCCGATGGAATAATGTCAAATGATAATAATACCAATTCACAACTATACGAAAATCACAGACGCACTATAGGAGCAAATTTTATGAAAATACTTTGCGAAAAACATGATGATGCTAAACGAAAAGGTCAACCTACAATGTTCGCTGTAGATGAACTTTGGAAAGATAATGATGATCTATCAGCATTTGATCAAGACCAAATCGCACCTTTGGCCATAAAGTTTTTTCGAGATGAGCTAGGATATATAATACAACATCCTGACAAAAGAATTAGTATTACTGATAAAGGAAGACAACACTGCCGCGATCCTGATGAATCCTTTACACTTTCTGAAAGTTACCAGCCAGTAAAAAGAGATGAAAAGTAATATGTGCAGAGCTTTCTAGGTATATAGAGAACATCAGATACGAAAAAAAGTATTACTATATTTGGTTGCTTTTATTTAAAGAATGATTTAGGCTCATAGAGTATATTCATTTTCTAAATCTATTCACCTATTATCTGCAATATAATCTTGCGTTCTCTAGGCCTTGTGTCTGTTTCTAACAAGACTATTTGTTGCCAAGCGCCTAGCATTAAATTACCTTGTTTAAATGGAACAGTTAAGCCTGGTCCTATTAAGGATGCTCGAACATGAGAATGTCCATTTCCATCGTGCCAAGTATTATCATGTTCATATTCAATATCTTTTGGTATAATTCTAGACAGCATTCTTGGAAAATCTTGTTTGAGTCCAGGCTCATATTCTATAGTAGTTACTGCTGCAGTTGAGCCTGAAACAAACACTGTAATAGTTCCATCTTCCAGTTTACTTTCTTCAACTGCTTTCGATGTTTGTCCTGTAATGTCTATCATGTCATTTTCACCTCTTGTTTTAATCTGAGTTGTTTTAGTTATAACTGTCATATACTAGCTCATCTTCCAAGCTTTTGAATTATATATATATGAATCAAATAGTGCGATAGTCATCTCTCATCTAATTCTATAAAATCCAAAAAAATAAAATGTACCAATCATACATCAATCTATTTTTTTGATAATATTCAACTGAAGAAATTTTTCCATTGATGTATTAAAAGGTATTCTGTCTTATTATTACTATAGATTCTGCTGATCATAAAAAGAGCATACACCTATAGATATTATTTAAATTAGATTCAAGACTCATATATATATAGGTATATATATAATGCATCTTTATGATAAAAACTTGGTTGTACATTTATGAACTCTTCAAAAGAATGGAGATGACTTTACTACGAGGATCTTATTATGAAATTTTTATTTTATTTCTCCTTCTTTTTCTCCACATTAACCTTTTCTTATTTAGTAGTTCAAAGTTTTCATATATGTGTGGCCTTTCTCTTCGCATTCCTTCTACAATCAATTTAGCTTTTTGCCAATAAGGAGTAGGATTAAAAACATCAAAATAGATATTTTGATCTATCAATCGCGAATTAACTAGTACACCAGATAGCTCAAAAAAGCCACAAACTGCAGTAAAGTGAAATAATCCTTCTGTTGTTCCTTGATACTTTTGTTCATATTCTTCGTAGCTTTGTACATCAATTTTATGAAGAAACCAAAGGATTGATTCTCTATGACGATCATAGATATCGTATAGCTTCAACAATGTATTTACTTCATCTTTTTTGTTCAACTTCGTATATGTAATTGGCAAGAATGCGTTGTTATTTATGTCTATAGTATTTGCTCTGCATTTGACACGTATAGTGTATAATTATCTGACATACTTCTGATACGAGATCATGCATTGATGTATTCTTGACTATTATTTGGCGCTAATTCATAGTCAGCCTTCAAAAAATCCAGAAATATATATTTTAAAAGTTGCTGATGATATTGAATAATGGTAAAAGAGTCGACCACTTCTTTATCCAGTATAAAGCAATTATCAGAGAGAATAAAGAATGGAGATTTATCCTCAATCGATTTAGTTGAAATTTGCTTAAAAAGAATTCATAAATTTAATCCAACTTTGAATTCTTTCCTTAGTATAATAACTGAGCGAGCATATAAGGATGCTGAAACCTCTGAAAACGAAATCAGGCATGGAATAGATCGTGGACCATTACAAGGTATTCCATTTTCAATTAAAGATATTATTTCTGCAGAAGGAGTCAGATGTACAGCAGGTTCAAAAATTATGTCTAATAATATTTCAAAAATAGATGCAACTATAGTTGCAAGAATGAAGAAAGCAGGAGCCATTCTAATCGGTACAAATAACTTAAATGAATTTGCTTCTGGCATAACAGGTATGAATCCTCATTACGGTGCTTCCAAAAATCCATGGAATATTGACAAGATATCCGGTGGCTCTAGCGGCGGATCTGCTGTGGCAGTTGCAACGGGTATGGTACCTGTGTCTTTAGGAACAGATACAGGTGGTTCTATTAGAGTTCCATCTTCACTATGTGGCGTTGTAGGTTTAAAACCTACATATGGAAGGATCAGCAGATACGGAGTCATGGATTTAGCACCTTCGCTAGATCATGTTGGATGCATAACTAGAAGTGCTTGGGATGCAGCTGTTGTATTACAAACTATTGCAGGCCAGGATCGATTCGACCCATTTACAGAGAATGAAAATGTTCCTGACTATAGAAAAATTCTCTCAGAAACTACAGACAAGAAACTGTCTATTGGATTACCAAATAGATACTTTTTCGATTATCTACAAGTAGAAGTAGAGCATATTATTCATACTTTCATTGAAAATATGGGATTATCCGAGTATATTTTTGAGATAAATATGGAAAAGACAGAAAATATTTCTGAAACATGGACAAGCATAAGATTTGCAGAAGCAGCAGAAATACACCTAAAATGGCTTAAAACAAAGGCCAATGATTACGCTGAAGATGTAAGAAATATGCTAATTGAAGGTACTAAAATACCCGCTATTGAATATATTCGCGCTCATAAATTAAGAAATGAATTAAGATATGAACTTCTAAAATTACTAAAAAAAGTTGATGTCATTGTTGTGCCAACAACTATTATCACCGCACCTAGATTTGATGATCTAGAAGTTAGCAATATTGGTGGCAAAGTTATAAAAATACGTGAAGCTTTATTGAGAAACACTATCTTATTTAATAGCACAGGTCTACCGTCAGTTAGTATTCCTGTAGGATTATCTAAAGATGGAATGCCTGTAGGAGTACAGATTGTAGGTTCTCCCTTTAAGGAGGAAATGATTCTTTCATTAGCATACAAATATGAATGCATCAATGATAGCCTCGAAAAATTTGTTCCCCCTTTGCACTGAATACGGAAGCACCTGGTTATGGTTAATAGACATATATCCAATGTAATTAAGATTTTCTTCTATTATTTATCCAATTGAATTGAATTTAGAGAGTGATTTCCACAGATACCATGTGGCTATGCTTCTGTAAGGTTTCCATGGTTGAGCTATGGCCAACATTGTAGAAGGCGTAGGAAGTTCTGGCAAGGTATATAGCTTCTGGATAGCCTTTCTAATACCTAAATCACCTACTGGAAAGATATCTGGTCTTCCTAGACAAAATATCAAAAACATTTCTGCCGTCCATTTACCAATTCCTTTTACTTGTATCAATTGATTAACAATTTCATCATCACTCATTTCTGATGTCAACGCTAAGTTTAATCTTCTATCTATCACCCTTGCGGAAAGATCTTTTATGTATTCTATCTTTTTACTAGACAGTCCGACTTTGATTTTTAGTATATTATCTGGAGTCAATAGGATTTGCTCAGGTATAGGTGAAACATTATTGTAATACTCTAGAAATCGTCCATATATAACATTAGCAACTCTTTCTGCAAGCTGTTGGGAGATTATAGACCTGATTAGTGATAGGAACGGATCATTTGTGGTTTTAATTGAATACTTTCCAACAGACCTAATTACTTCCCCTAATCGAAAATCGGTTTGGCATAGATAATGAACAGGATCTACGCTCATATCAACTGTAGGTGAATGTGCAATAAAGATACTTTAAGATTGCTCAGAAGAAGAAGGAGAAGGAGAAGGAGATTAATAAACAAGACAATACTCAACAAGCGAACATGCTCATCTCCTTAATTTGTGTTTAGACCTTTTGTATATAACCAGGAGACATAGGATCTTTAATATTGTTTTTTCATAGTCCTACAGAAAAATTATACAAAATGGAATTGAAGTAACGAAGAACTAGATGCATCAATCATTCCAGAATAGTGCATCTGGACAGACAGCTTATTTTTTTATTTCTTGTACTTTCCTTTTATAGTTGCATCTCGTTTAAGTTCAGCTAATACGGTGTCCAAATATACTTTCATTTCATCATATGATTCTTCCAATTCTCTTGTTCTTCTTTTTACTTCTTTACGTAAAATCACATTCCACTTAGTAAGTAACAATATTAAAACTGCTATCGCAGCAGTGGTAGTACCGGCTAGAAATGAAAACACTCTTATCCTTTGTATAAAAAGGACATCCCCAACATGAGCATAAATCTCTTCAGTAGATGTTACGACCTGAATAAAATATCGAGAATCATCATTAACAAAAATTGGATTTCCGGTAGTCAACCTTTCACCTTCTCCATAGTCGTAGACTGCGTAATCAGCTTTACCCACTAATAGCTGGCGTGTTGAATTATTTAAAATCTCATTGTAGTTGATTAATTTCTGAGCCTCGCCGCCAAAAAAATATTCTCCTACCAAGTCTTGGTTTGCACCATTAGCGAGCAGAGTAGCGTTTTTGTTATATGCTACCAAGAATTGTGAATTGATGTTGCCAACATTTCCGTAATGAGCAAAAAACTGTACAGTAGGTATTGATGTACCTAACAATCCAATGTATTCACCGCTGGTTCTGTTCATTATAGGATATGTTATGAAAATTCTGTATATTCCCATTCTCTCAAAACCATCAGAGAACACTGGCCTTTGACTGCTCCTTGTCTCCTTCACCCAATCTCTAAAGGAGAAATCAGCACCTACAGAAATCTCTGAGCGCTTTGGAGCTAAAATGATAGTCACGACATCATCTTTATTTAGAATAAACAGTCGATTCACAATATTATTAAATTGGTTATATTTTTCTTCTATTATTTTCTTAGCCCCGTCCCCGGAGAGATCGCCTTTCTGTAAATATATAGAATTTGCCAAACCATCAAGCATATTCATAACCAAACTGAGATCTGAGCTTATATGCTCGGAAATGCTCTTTGTAGCTTCCATCTGGCGCTGAACTTGTTGATCAAAAAGACTCTTCTTCACCTCCTGTTCAGTAATGCTATGTAGATAAAATAGTAAGCCGTAAGAAAGGGCAATGATGAAAATTATAGAAACAATACCTATATGTACCCTTCCAACGAATAGGTTCTCTAATTTCAACTAAGTATTTATGATTGCCCTCTTTTTTTAATTCTTCCATTCTGATATCTCATGGCTACTTTATCAATTTTTTAATCATTTTATGTATATTATGATAATCATGTTGCTATGATAATGCTTTGATAAGAAACAGCATCCTCTTAGGTTTATGTCAAAGGAGAATATATACAATGATATGTATATCTATGAAAAGTAAAGAAGTCCAAGCAGTATGGCAAGAGACTTGATGGTAAATGGGAATATGCAATTCTAGATGTCCTTGACAATTTTTTGCATCATCGACGGGGAGACCTTACCTACCACCCCAAAGCCTTTGCAGACTTTTGAACAGCATCATCCAATGCTTGTTTAGGTTCTTTCAACCCATAGTACACTTCATCTATTGCCTGTTTGATATGATTAGCTATATCTGGATATTCGGGTATGCTAGGCCTCGTGCGGCCAATTGAGATCATGGAGATCAATTCCTCATAGTATGGGATCGATTTGCGCATTTGTTCTGAATAGGGACCTTCTCCGATAGGTACCTGGGTAGGAAGGTAACCATATTCTTGATTCAAAGGAGCAAAAATTTTAGGTTCTAGCATTATCGTGATTAATTCCCATGCCAAGTCCTTATTTCTCGATGTTGTGGGGATGCTCATTTGCCATCCTCCCATCAAACTCGCAGTCTGATTACCTTCATATGGTATTGGAAACATTGGTATGAAGCCTAATTTCTGTTCTAAATCAGGCCAATGATCGCGTGGAAAGAAACCGAGCAGCCATGTTCCTTCTAACATCACAGCAAACTTCCTGTCAGCAAACTCCTTACCAGAGAAATGCTTTATCTGTGGTTTTATACCTGCATTAACCTGCTCTTTGATAAATTCTAGAGCGTCGACTCCTTCTGTGCTATTGTATACCGGATAATAGTAAACACCTTTCGACGGGTGCCCATCTCGACGCTCAACTATTTCTCCTCCAAGCATCCACAGATAAGGATAGAACGACATATCTGGAGAATGACTGGCACCAACAAGATGCATCCCCTGTATCCCTTTATCTTTTAGTGCATCATTGAGCTTCTTTGCTGATGCAATATATCCATCCCATGTCTTTAACGAATTAGGATCAACATCCGCCTCCGCCAGTAAGTCCTTCCAATACCACATCCCCCTTATGTCAGATATCGCCCAAATGCCATATATTTTATCATTATACACGCCACCATCCCAGTGTTCCTCATACCAGTCAGAAGATCTCCCCCAGTTTTGTATACGGTCTGTAAGATCAGTTAAAAATCCTTTTTCAGCAAATTCTCCAAGCCAGATCTGAT
>JAJNBK010000354.1 GCA_021155845.1 Nitrososphaeraceae archaeon | reverse complement strand
GAAGTCTTCCTTGTCGTTCGCAGCAATTATGACAATCTGGCCACAAACACTTCCATAAGACATACAGACTATCATCGGTAAGTGTTGGAATATGAAACATAACACCATCGACATTTACTATTGTATCAACTACGTCATTTCTTTTACCGAGATGAAGATCATATACTTTAGGGTCTATCTTCCATTTTTTGGACAGTAAGTCAAGAGAGTTTTTGACCGAGACTTCTGAGTTGGAAGTTGATGATGACACGTTATATTTTATCAAATCCTATCTTTAAATGTGCCTCCTTATTAGAAGAAGTGCTGAAGTATTTTGCTAACAAGAAAAATTACGACAGTCCTAATGACGCAAAGATTGGAGAGAAGAAAGCGCATTGTGGCATCAGACTATGACTTTATTTATTCGAGCCACAAGTCCAGATGAATGGGAGCAGTTGGAAAGAATAGTTGTTTAGACAAAGCTGATATGTTGATTTTGGACCGATGAACTAATTGAGCTTAATATTTTATTTGCTGAACTCTTTTGCCTTTTGCCATAGGAATTATTTTGAATTTTGCGTCTTTAAAGTCTCTTTTCAATTCTTTACCTTTAAATGCCCTATCAAGGAATATTGCCAAAGCGGCTATTTCTGAGTGTGGTTGATTTCCAATTGCAATATTGTAATCTGCAAGGTCATATATTTCTCTTGGCACTTTTTCCGCACCAATAACGACAAGGACATTATTTTCTTTTTGTACGTTATCTATTACATCATCTATATTGATACCATACATTGTCAAATGAATAACTTTTCCGCCATCTTTCTTCCAGTTCTTGATCATTTTCTTCCAGTCTTCAATTGTCTCAATTTCAAATTCAGATTCTCCTCCCCATCTTTTATTTACGTCTTTTAATGTTTCTATTATAGAATCATCTACCTGTGTCATGAATATTTTGTTGCTACCAAATGCCCTCGAAACCAGAGCTGCATGTGTAGTTACACGGTCGTCACGAACTACTCTATACCCTATTCTAAGAACAGTTATTTTTATTATTATCCACCTCGATCAATAGCTGTTCTAGTTTTATCCTATCTCCATCAGAAAGAAAGAGCAATGGCATCAAGTCATTTAAAGATCGATATTAAAACCTGTCGTTATATGAATTAGCGAAATGTTTCGTTGTATACAGAGTATTCTAATTTGAGCTAATATGTCAACTTCTGTAAAGAAGTGTATCATCTACATATCTTGTTGAACAAGATGAGAACTTTCATCGGCATTCCTTGTTCATTCATTTTATGGATTAAATAATCCAATCTGTTTTTGACTCCTATCGGCTGACTGATGTGTCAACTACAAGCAAAACAAGATTAGAATAAGTTGTATCCTGAAGTGTTGATTTAAATGCATCAATCATATAAACATCTATTATTATTATTCCATCTCTTCAATATTGATATGCAGTTTAATCCCTAGAAAATGTTCTAATTTCTTTGCCAGTATTTCATCAGGTTTCAAAGTGCCTGTTTCAAATTTTCGGAGTATTGTTGCTTTTTCATTCATCTTTATTCCTAGTTGTTCATGTGTCAGACCTTTTTTCATACGTGCTTCTCGAATAATTTTAGCAAATTCAGGATTAAGTATTATATCATCTGTCATCGAAATCTTTGTAAAAGGTTTAATCATTCTCTTAGGTGCAGTATAGCCCATAGTTTTCTTTTTAGCAGTTTCTGATGGCACATATGGTTTACCACGTTTTGAACATGATGTGCACACGTTGAATACCGTGCTGTCAATCATGACTTTTTTTTGGCCGTCTGTCACTTGACGTCCACACAATTCACAAAATGATGACATTAAGATTATTTTTGATTAATGTAAATTTAGTCTTTTCTTAGAGTCTGTTGGACAGTAATATTAAGAACAATTTCTGCAATGTCACTGGCATATTCAGCTACTCGACGTATGTTTTCTGTAATCAATTTAATTCTATACATTTCATTAATATCTTTGGTTTTATCTGATGAATGTCTGATTTCCTTTTCTAGATCATCAATTTTACGAGCGTTTTCTATGGCTCTATCGGCAGAATTATAGTCCCGCTTGAACATGGATAGGCATGCTTCGTCCAAAACTTCAAGCGCGAAATTGCTCATCTTGGCAATACTCTCTATTGTGTCTTCATGTAAAGGCTCTCTCATCTCGATAATATCTTTAGCTATTATCGTTGCATGGTCCGCAACCCTTTCAGGTAATTAATCTATATCCAAGACAGTTACGTGAATCGTCCAATCCAATTTCTTTTAATAGATGTTCATTCTTTATTGCAATGTTTAATTGCCTAACTATGTAGAAGCTAAAACGATCTACATCATCATCAGATTTTACGATTTCTTTTGCCAGTTCAAGATTATTCTCTCTTAAAGATAAAACAGCGTCTCGGTGCATAGATTTTGCAATTAATAGCATTCTTTTAAATGCGGCATCTACTGAGAGCTCAAGTAAATTAATTAGGACTTGCAACGTTATGCCTCCTGCAGAATCTGCAATGATCTCTGTCCCCATCAACACTCGTTTTACTACGTCCTTCATAACCTCCCTTTGTTCACCAGTTAATCTTCCAAAGTCTTTTGGAATGACGTTTATAATATTATATCCTAAAAAGTAAAGTGA
>JAJNBK010000353.1 GCA_021155845.1 Nitrososphaeraceae archaeon | reverse complement strand
GTATAGGAAGTTCTGATAGCAAAGCATTAAAGCCTATTTGTGAAGAATGTGGTCTTGGTTGCTATTCAGTGCTTGTTGCACAAGGGATTACTGGAAATTCCTGAGTATAGAATGCATATATATTTTCATCCAATTATACATTTACTTGAAAAGATAAAATTAAAAATTAGATTCTATTGTAATGAATTTTTATAATTATGCATCCTCGATACCGTTATTGGCAATAGATGAAAAGCCTCAAGCAGAGATTTATTTTGAAAATATTTGACGCAATTACGTTTCTATTATTTGCATTGACTATCAATATACACACATAGGTCAGCATGGTTAGCTTGAAGAATAGCCTTCATAATATTAACACTCATACTTGAGAAGGTTCGACGTGAGACATTTATTTGTGTACGAATAAAACGACAGGGAAATTAATTATACCTTTATTATTCTATAAAGGTGCAGTAATTGGGTGCAATTTTGTTATCGAATAGAGAGAGATAGAAGATTAACTCACAGAAAGAGTCTTGACCATGAAGCAAAAAAAACATTGTATTAAAGCTGAGATTACAATCCTAGAGATGAGAGAAAGAGAAAAATATACCTAAATCATGGATAGCAAATTATATGAATTATCACTGACTGTTTACAGTCTGCACTCTTCGGAATAATTGGTACATATTGTCATGACATTGATATTTGCAAATTTTTGTTGTTTTGAACCAGTAATAATCTCTATTATTTCTCCTTCACATAAGTCGTGCTTGTTTTGGACACAGTTTTCTGATTTATCCACATTCTATATTATCTTTAGTGAAATTTAATGGTTATCTATCGCAATATAAAATTAAATTTAGTAAATATCTTTCCAAGATTTTATGATCTAAAACAAATAATTAAAGTTACTAAACTAAATGATAATCCAATAGCATATATATTTCTCTTACTTTGCTTGTCTAATGATGGCTCATCACAAAGGGAATAAAACTCATGCTTACAGTACGCAGAGGTCAGGAAGTAAAAAGTATGCAAAAGTTGAGAGACGCAAACGAAACAAGCCAAAGGCATAGACTCTCTCTATCTTCTTCATAACAAACGTAAAAAATAGATATGATCCAGGGCGCACACAAGACAGTTTGCAAAACAAAAGTTAACAAACAGCATAGGTTTTGTATTTGACGCAAGATATTATAAGTAAATAAGTCATCGGTTATCTAAATAAAAATACATATTTAATTATCCAATTTTTCCCTACTCTGTTATTTCCAACTAACGTTATGTATTCTAAGCCAGTGGATCTCTGAGTAAATCTATCCATATAGAAATCAGTCATGGAGTCACAGATAGAAACAGTATTGACTAAACAACTTATGTAGGATGATTATATACATTATCTATGAGTAAATGAAAAATATTAAAATCAAGGTTTGCTTTTTTTAAAGCAAGTAAACCATATTATGAACAATTAGGCAACAAGCAATGATTCTATTGCCTGCGAATGAAATCATCTATCCAAAAATCTATTGCAAAAGTGCATTATCTATATATGTATTGCTAAATATCTTATCGCCAGATTGATAAAGTTTATTCGTCTTTACAAGATCTTATGAGATGAATTGCCAGAAGTAGTCACAGTAAATAGTAGACTTGTAAAAGAACTTGTTATTCCGCGCCTATCCTCATCTAAAAAAGGTGATAACGGTATTGTTCTTGTTGTAGGAGGAAACAAATTTTATCATGGTGCACCCGTTCTATCTTCTATGGCTGCTCTGAGATCCGGGACAGATATTGTTTATACAGCAGTTCCAAGATCAATCATTGTAGCAAAATATAATAGCATTACCAATGTCTGACGATAAATTAACTATAGGTTCAGCAAATCGACTTGTTGCAATGATTCCAAAAAAACCTAATACAGCTGCTATAGGTATGGGTATGAGTTTAGCACGGCCAGAGGCATTGCATTCGCTAATTAATGCGCTAAAAAGCTCTGGTACAAGGCTACTGCTAGATTCTTCTTCTTTATTGCCTGCTGTTCTTAAAGAAATCTCTGGAACTGATACAATCATTACTCCCCATGCAGGAGAATACAAACGAATATTTGGAGAAAATGCAGGTGCAGATGAAAAAGAACGAATATCAAATGTCTACAAATTTGCAAAAGAATATGATATCACAATATTACTTAGAAGCATCTATTTTGGGTGTTTATTTCAATGGATTAGCAGGCAATTTGGCATACGATCAAGTAGGTTTGCATATGGTAGCAACAGATTTGCTAGAACATATACCTAAAGCGATGAAACCTTTTGATTCAGTTCAGGAATAGGTTTTGATAGCTTAAGATGAATGGTTTCAGGGCTTGTAATTTGTTTAGAATTTTGCATTATCTTGGACTCATAACCAATGCGTTTGAAAAATGAAGAAAGTAACAATGCCCATGGTAAAACTGTTTTACTATCAGTTCTTGACTGGATGCTTATTACATTATTTGTTTTGTCATGTTTTAAGTTTCCTGAATAACCAATTTTTAAGGCAGAATCAATAATATTGAATAGTTCGCTAATGTTGCTCTCAAATAGCTTTAATCCTGATTTTTCAATTGACCTGATAAGATGAGCTCCCAATTCTACCTGCGGATTAATAACATGATCTAATATACACATAGATAATTCGTTTTGAATTAATTGTGCAAGCTGGATTGCCTTTGATGCAATACTTGGGTCTGTGTCAATTAAATGGTTAACCTGCATTGCATTATTCCATTCATTCTCAAAGTTTTTAATATATGATAATCCA
>JAJNBK010000352.1 GCA_021155845.1 Nitrososphaeraceae archaeon | reverse complement strand
GTATGATGTGGTAGCAACTCTGCATGCTTCATTTTCTAAAAGGAATTTCTTTTCGTTTTTAGTAAATTTCAATTCTTTGTTGTTATTAATACTATTAGTTTTCTTATTTTCCATTAAACTAGTTACCCACCTTTTTTACTTCATGTACTTCTGGTTCTGCTTCTTCTTCTACAATTCCCATAAATTCATGTCCCAACGTTTGTCCTGGTTGCATCCCAGGTACAGTTCTGTGATAAAGATGCAAGTCAGAACCACATATGGCAGTTGAAGTAACACGCAATATTATGTCTTCTGGATTTTGAATATTGGAAAGTGGTTTGTCATCTATCTGAACATCTTTTGGACTATGATAGAATAATGCTTTCATAGTTGCTAATATTGAAACGTCACATACAATATATGGATTATTTATTTATTCATCAATGGTATTATTTTATCTCTTACATTGAAACTAGATGAAGAATTATTGAAAGATGAAGAACAAGAACAACTATGAAAAGAAATATAACAATATGAGAGAGAATGCGTATGCATATGGATATACCTCGGCGTACAGTCATCCACACATATTTTTACTTACTATAATGTTCTATCTCATCTGCTGTCGGTTGCCTTTACTCTCCTTGTTTATTGCTTCACGGATCTTTTTACATATTTTTCTCTCAAACTGATAAGCCATAGTCAATCCTACTGTAGTACCACCAATAGCTCCTATCGGTCCTCCAACAAGAAAACCAGTAGCTCATAAGTAGAGCCGGTTATAGCATTCTTTATTATTGTAATTACTGATAATATCTAGAATAGACAAGGTGAGATTAAGAATATTGGCAGGCAGCATTAACAATATTAATCTTAAATAATCTTAACCTTTAAGTGACATATTAGGCAGCTAGAATTAGCGAATAATTATGTCTTCAAACATTGGTGATAATAGAGCTAATAATAATACAGGAAACACTAGCACTGAAAACAGCAATGATAATAATAATGTTCATAGAACCAAAAAAGAAACACTAAGTCTGAAAGTTGCAGAAGCAGAACAGCGCGATGTGGGAAGAAAGATTGTCAGGATGGATCCAGAAATAGCTGAACGTCTAAATATAACAAGTGGATTCTTTAGAATTATCATCCCTTGGAAAGAAGACTAGTGTTCTTAACTGGCCTGCAAGAGAATCTGATAGAGGTAAGGGTTTAATTCGTATCGATGGTTATACAAGAAACAAGCTTGATGTTGGAATTAACGATCAAGTAGAAGTCAAGAAAGTAATATCAAAAGATGCAAAAAGTATAACATTTGCTCCAACCGAACCTCTCAGAATAGTGGGTGCAGAAGAGTATCTATCAGAGTATCTAAATGGACAGTTGATGACTAAAGGTGATACAATACCTCTCAATGTTATGGGTCAAAGAATAGATCTTGTAGTAATATCTACGAATCCTTCTGGTCCAGTTATAATCAATGACTCTACAAACATTACAGTTTCTGAAGAAAGTGCTAAGGCAGTACAGGTATCAAAAGAAGGTGGAGTTCCATCCATTACATATGAAGATATTGGAGGACTAGGAGATGCAGTTGAAAGGGTTAGAGAGATGATAGAGCTGCCTCTAAGACATCCAGAATTATTCAAAAGGTTAGGAGTTGAAGCACCTAAAGGTGTTCTTCTACATGGACCTCCAGGAACAGGAAAAACCTTGTTGGCAAAGGCCATAGCTAGTGAAACAAATGCTAACTTCTATACTATAGGAGGCCCTGAAATAATGAGCAAATACTATGGAGAATCTGAAGAGAAATTAAGAAATGTATTCCAACAGGCAGAACAGAACGCACCATCTATTATTTTCATAGATGAGCTTGATTCTATTGCTCCAAAGCGAGAAGAAGTATCAGGAGAAGTTGAGAGAAGAATAGTTGCTCAGCTGTTATCTTTAATGGATGGTATGTCTACAAGAGGAAAAGTAGTAGTAATAGGTGCTACAAATAGAATTAACGCTATAGACCCAGCATTAAGGCGTCCTGGAAGGTTTGATAGAGAAATTGAAATTGGTGTTCCGGACAGAAATGGTCGATTAGAAATTTTACAAATACATACAAGAGGAATGCCCATTGCCAAAGATGTTAATTTAGAAAAACTTGCAGACATATCCCATGGATTTGTTGGAGCTGATTTACAGGCACTTGCTAAAGAAGCTGCAATAAGAGCACTAAGAAGAGTACTTCCTGAAGTTGATCTATCTTCTGAAAGCATACCTGCAGACACTTTAAGGAAAATTATAGTCACCATGCAGGACTTTATGGACGTAATTAAAGAGATGGAGCCTTCAGCGATGAGAGAAGTATTTGTAGAGGTTCCCGACGTAAAATGGGAAGATATCGGTGGATTATCAACTATAAAACAAGAACTTCAAGAAGCGGTGGAATGGCCGCTAAAATATCAGAAATTATTTACCCATGCAGATGCAGTTCCTCCAAAGGGTATTCTACTCTATGGCCCTCCAGGTACAGGTAAAACATTGATAGCAAAAGCTGCAGCAAATGAAAGCGAAGCTAACTTTATTAGCATAAAAGGACCAGAGTTGCTCTCAAAATGGGTAGGTGAGTCAGAGAAGGGTGTAAGGGAAGTATTTAGAAAAGCAAGACAAGCAGCTCCTTGCATAATATTCTTTGACGAAATAGATGCTATAGCGCCCAGAAGAGGAGGAGATTTTGGAGATACCCATGTTACTGAAAGACTCATTAGTCAACTTCTGACTGAATTGGATGGACTTGAAATATTAACTAATGTAATAGTCATTGGTGCAACCAATAGACCAGACATTATTGATCCTGCATTGCTAAGACCGGGTAGATTTGATAGATTGCTTTATGTTCCACCACCTGATCGTGATTCAAGAATACAAATAATAAAAATTCATACAAGAAAGAAACCATTGGCAGATGACGTCAATGTAGAACAGTTAGCCGACCATACAGAAGGATATACGGGTGCTGATATTGCATCACTATCATCTGCAGCAGTTATGCTTGCTTTACGGGAATACATATC
>JAJNBK010000351.1 GCA_021155845.1 Nitrososphaeraceae archaeon | reverse complement strand
GTAAACTTATTGGTGTAGTTGCTAGACTTGATATATTAAGGCAAAAGTTGAATGAAGGTTTTGTTACAATAGGTGAGAGAAGGGGAATTGCGAAAACTTAGGCCTTCTCTACCTAATTCATTTTGATTGGAATATTATAACATTTCTTTCATAAAGAAATGTATATTTCTATAGACGTATAGAATTTTTTATATTCATCTCATACCTAAATTACAATACTGTGGATGCATATGCGAAAGATCATAATATCTGCACCAGAACTTATTATCAATAAATTAGAAGAAAAGTTAAGACACAAATATGATGTTCAAATCAAAACAATTCCTAACGATCCTAGTGCTGTCTGTGAGATAAAGGCAAAGGTAGGAAGAGACATGATTACAATTTGTCGGTTTGCCTATAATGAAAATTTAAAAGACATATTGACAATGTTTGAAGTTAATTATGAATTAAGGACAAGATCGCGAAATTAATCCATTGGATTGAAGGTTTTGTAGGTATACTGGCTTTCTATATGAATCATATCTATTTTAGATAGTAAATAAATAGCGATAGCAAAATAATCAAAATAAAATGAATAAACAACATAGGAGATTTATATCAAATAATTAAGTAATTTACCAGCCACAGATCCTATCAGGTGCTTATGAAATGAGCTTTTGGGGTATTGAACCAGAGGATTGGTTTAGGAGATTTTAGAGATGTATTTAGAGAATTTGAAGATATGAGAAGAGAAATGGAAAGGCTGTTTGAGGAACAGTTTAGAGATATTCAATCAACAGCGCCAAAAGAATTAGTAAGAGAATATGAAACGCCTGAAGGCGGCAAGGTAAAAGAAATAGGACCATTAGTATATGGTTATTCAATGACTATTGGACCTGACGGTAAACCAAAGGTAAGAGAATTTGGAAATGTTAGATCACTTGGCGGTCCTGGTGGTGTTAGTGTTCCTGGAGAAACGAGAGCTCAGCTAAGAGCTGAAAGAGAACCGTTGGCAGATGTAGTCACATCTGATAAGGAGGTTAAAGTAGTAGTGGAAATGCCAGGCATTGATAAAAAGGATATTAAAGTAAACGTTTACGATAATTCAGTTGAAATATTTACTACTGACACATCACAGAGAAAGTATAGGCGGGTAGTTGAGTTACCGGAAGAAACAGATCTTGAAACAGCTAGATCTACTTATAGAAATGGAATACTTGAAATAACCTTCAGCAAAAAGGAGTCGCCTAAACAAAAAGGTAAGCAGATAAACATAGAATAAATAATTTTTTCTTCTTTTTTTGTTTGTAAATAAGAGAATATATTTCACTAAAGATCAATTTCGTCTTATATCAAATTGGGTTTACAATTCGCTTAAATGATTATTTAGTCGTTAAATAGATTTAACAATCAGAGAAATCAAAGTATACAATTAGAAAAATAGTAAAGCTATAAAAAATTTAATGATACATATAATGTGGAGTTAGTTAGTTGGAGTAACTTGCACCCAATCTTTCCGATATTAAGAAAGGTTAAGGTCTCTTCTCATAAGTATTTTCATTTTTGATTATTAAATACGGTATCCTTTTCATGTCTGTGAAAATCTATCGCTTTTCCTACGAAGCCATTCTTGAAACAAATTCTACCTTCTCCTATTCAGACGACAACCACGAACAATTTAGACACCAAGAGAGATATGTTTCTTACTCATATAGAGCGAGTAAAATAAGTTTACAAAAAATAATATTATATATATAAAGGAAAAGTTATAGCTAAAAGATTCTAAGGCCAGAGTACTACTACATAGATAGAATACAATAGGTCTTTTGAAACGCATTAGAATATATGGCAATTCTTGCTACAAGGGATTAGAAAGATAAGCAGACATAGAAAACATTATACAAAAGTTTGAACAACAATAATTTAATAAAGAGACGCTAATGAATATGAACAAGATCTCGGATTTAATCAATACTTGGATACCTCTAGTTATAATATCTGCAGGTATTCCACTGACCATTGGTTCATTGTTGGCTATGCCACAAGACAAAATTATTATTACATCTATACTTGCAGCAGTTGTAGCCATTATCGCATTCCTTCTGAGACCTTACTTCGAATCAGAAAAAGAGCAAAAACCTCAAAAGAACCGATACTAAAGTAAATAATATCATTATATATTTTATTTACAATAGCTCGCTTAGTCATTTCTCTTTATACAGTCAAATGTCTTTCTACTATTTCTTCATTGATGGTCGGTGTAGACATTTAAACGGAATCGTATCCTATATGGGTAACGTACTGAGATACTTTTAAGAGCAATAATTTGATAAAAAGGTTTACAACTGGTTATCTACTATTATATTTACATTATATGCAGTAAATTGCAGCATTATACGTAGAAAAATAAACCTTGATGAGGAGTAGGCAAGATGTATTAAATTATAGTCGCTTGTATAGAATACAAAATATGTATGTAGCAGCGTCTTTATTTTTTAATATAAGCACTGTTTCATTAGGTGCAAAAAAGGCATTATAGAGCGGGATCTGATTATTATATAGAACATCTGATACTAATGATAGTACATCATTATATGGGGTCTGTTCATTATTATAAGAGGTAGAGGAAGGAAAGTTAATGGTAATCTTTGATAGTCCTTCCTTCAATTTAAAATCAAATTTTTTTGAAGCAGTATAGACAATATTTCTGATTTCGTCAATATCTTCTGTAAATAATCTAAGTTGCTTATTTGTCTGAAAAAGATTGTAACCACTTTCTTTCTCAAATACCTCATCTAGTATATTTGAAAGTTCGTCAAGCTCTCGGTCAAAATCGATGTCAATAATACTGCCTGTAAGAGACATTCTAGCTCCATTCATAGGATGAGTATTGATAGGTTTCTTTTCTTCATCTTGTTTCTCCTTTTCTAATATATCTGCAAATCTTTTGATTGCTACTACTATTGTACCTACATTAACTTGAGAGCCTACTATTGTCTCTACATCAGATTTAATTCTTTGTGCTAATGCAGTATAATTAGCAATCCCCGATTTGAGGGCTTGTAGATAGAGAGTATTAGAAGATAATACTTCTCTTATGGCATGGGGTACTGAAGCTGTCATCCTATACATATTGTTATATTTATCTTATTAAGTAATAAATATTACTCTTGGACGTAAAATATATATATTGTAATAAGGCTTACACATTGTAAGGTGAAATCGAATATGTGGAGTGACCCATGGAAATTCAGTAGAGGAATTTTAGAAGATATCGACAAGGAATTTGCAGAAGCAGAAAATATGCTGAACAGAATGTTCAGAACAGTTCGAGAAATGGAACCATCTGCTATCGCCAATTTCCCC
>JAJNBK010000350.1 GCA_021155845.1 Nitrososphaeraceae archaeon | reverse complement strand
ATTTGCAACAGCAGTTCAATATAATTTGCCAATTAAGGTCGTCATAATAAAAAACAATACACTGGGGATGATTCGATGGGAACAAATGGCTTTCCTTGGTAACCCTGAATTTGGAGTTGAATTTACACCAATTGATTATGCAAGATTTGCTGAAGCTTGTGGTGGCAAAGGTTATTCTATTAAGGAGCCTAGTGAGGTAAGTTCAGTTATGCATGAAGCCATGGCTGAGAGAAAAAAACCAATAGGAACCAGGTTCATGAGAGATTGAGAGATTTTCATCACCATGATCAAATAGACCATCATGATCATCATCAGCAAAAGTGAGCTGACGCGTACGAGAAGCTTGTTGTGGTTATCATTTATTTCAACCTCTTCAATGTTAGTAATAATGTTTCTGCAGACCAACAGCTGTTTGTTAAAAAAGTTTTAGGATACATTTTTTATTGTAAGAGCCGTTATTGTCAAGAAGATAATATATTAATTAGAAGAAAAACAAGAAAAAGAAACTGCAGAAAAAGTCAGACAACAAATCACATTTTTTACCCCATTTTCTATAAATAAGTAGGAACAAAGCATTTCAAAGCAACAGATCATCCCATAATCAAGACATTTGAACCAGGTGAGAATTGGAAATGGTGTTAAATTGGCGAAATATTTATGAAATAATTCAGGTAATGAAAATATCATAACTATTAGTAAAAAGGAATTATTCATTAAGAAGGTGTAGAGATATCAGTGGAAACAAATATTGTAGAACGGCAAGATCATCAAACAAAAGATTGGCTTTTTGAGTAAAAATAAGGAGACTTTAGATGGTAATTCTATAATCAAAGATAAAAGAAAAAATTTATGTCGGTAAAGAAGTAAAAAAAATATACATATAGTTCATAAGCAAGTCATTCTATGGCACTCAAGATTTTAGGTGTTGGGAGCAGTATGCGTAGGAACTCTTATGGAACCAAAGCATTGAAATTTATTCTTGACATGACAAAGAAATATGATACAGAAACACGTTTGCTTAATTTGCGTGAAACTAAATTACCACTTTTTGATCCTGATGGGAGTACCGAGGAAGATACTTCATTATCTGACGAATTACGTAAAATAACAGATTATGTGATTTGGGCTGATGCATTTGTACTTGTTTCTCCTGATTATCATGGTTCAATGTCTGGTGTGATGAAAAACTTTTTAGATCATTATTGGGAAGAATTTGCTGGAAAAACATTTGGTTACGTGTGTACATCCCATGAGAAAGGATTAACGGTAATGGATCAGATGAGAACAGCTATTCGCCAATGCTATGGATGGAGTTTGCCATATGGGGTTTCTATTAATGGAGAACTGGATTTTAATACAAAAGGAGAAATAATTAACGATTTGTTGGTTAAACGTCTTGATATGCTCGCACATGACTTGGTTACATATGGTAGACTGATTAGGGAACAATTTTTAAAAGATATATCTAACAATGTATTAAATACTTTTGCTGCACGTTACAAAGTATTGTAAGTGAGCAGATTATTGTATCTGATGAATCAAAAAGTAATTACAATTTTTATCAAAATTACAATAATACAAGTATAAGTAATCAGTGCAAACTTATGTTTTTAATATAATACAAAAGAATAATAGAAATGATAATAATAATAACATATGCTAACTATCGCAATGCCGAAATGCCATATCTGTGGAAAAGCTGGTAATTACTCACAAATGATAGATTATACAATTTATTCTGTACATCCTCAGTGCGAAGAGAAAACAAAAAATAATATTATTATTGCCAATTTAAAATCAATTTACGACCATAAAAAAGGGCTTTATTCATGTCCTATATGTAAAACAAATAATAACAAAGAGCTAACTAAGTCAGAATTAAGAAAGCACTTAATGAATCAACATACGAAGGAAAGTCTTATAGATAAGGTATTATTAGAAAGTTTTAAAGCCAGCAACTTTAAAGTGGGATTACAATAATAAGATAGTAATTTAAGTTTTATAGAAAAAGCTGGTGAACAATTACATAATCCTATTTAGAAATTTCATCTGCCTAGTCATGTTCAATGTCATGTGGTCTTGCTAGCAATAAACCATATGAGTATAATTCCACCCGAAGTTAAGATTGTGCTGACAGAGGTATGTAAGCAACGATTGAGATAAACCCAAATATGATAAGAATTGCTGAAGCAAGAAATCCTAACGCTGTTAGAATTGAGCCAAATACGATGGTCATATTTGAACCATGCGCACGTATTCAATAAATGTATGTAGTTCGTTCGTTACTCATTGTCAGAAAGTATGGCTTTATAATCTATTTTTCTTCATTTATTGGCTTTATGATTATGATTATGAGCCAACTTCCATCAAACTGCACAGCCATAGTAAGGTCCATTTTTGCTCTGTTGTGTCTCCCACCATTTTGCGCTTTGTAAGTATAATAGAATAATAAGTAAAGGACAATAGATGGTTCTACATTCCAGTGAAACATAACAGAATAATTTAATCAAATTATAGAAACCATCACTATACACTTTTGGAATGGACTAAATTTCATGAACACATTTTCTTGTTTGTCGGCTATAAACAATAAAAGATATTGAAACTATCCAACAAAATTTAACAGCTAACTGTTCTTTTCTCTTCTCTTCTCTTCTTACATTGCCAAGACGACTTTGCCTCTTGGATGTACATCCTTTTGGTAATCGAGTGCATCACCCGCTTCATCCAGTGAAAATGTCTTCTCTACATTTACCCTTATATTATTTTCATCCACCCATCGTGTCAATTTTGTCAATCGTTCCCTATCCGCTTGTGTGAATTGAAATATTGCTTTGACGCCATATTGGCTCATTAGCTCTGAATCGGGCTGCTCTAGCA
>JAJNBK010000349.1 GCA_021155845.1 Nitrososphaeraceae archaeon | reverse complement strand
AAGCTTTATGCTAGCATAATTTTTGAATATATTAACATAAAATGGCATCTCACGGATAAGATCAATTATGCCGCGACCGTAAATTAGATCTACCATATATAGCAATATTCATAAAACTGCAGTAGTAAATAAGTTTTAGATTGTTATTTACTTGTTACATTACTTCCGTTGTAACACAAATACGAAGGTATCATGAGGGTGACGCCTTTGCTTGCATTAGATAGGGCAATCTGTGTGTAGTCATATTACCACAGGTTACGCAGAATATTGAATGTAATTAAATGGAAAAGACAAAATTATAGCAGCTGAAAAAGCTACGAATATTAGACATCATTATCTGTTAACAAGGTTTCGACTATAGGGTTGGATGTGTTTTTTTTGTTGAGTCATTGTGCTAGGTTGTTGTTGTCAATTTGATAATGCGACATCTGATAATATTGCAGTATTCCCTAGATTGTCATAGATTTATTGTAATCTGATTATCTCATCCCATGTTCCAGTTGCTGAGAGCATATAGTATTTGCTGTTATTTGCAGATTCAAACTGTATGATGTCTCCAGCTGATATTTGGATTTGAAATAATTTGTTTAGGAACTGTAGGAAACTAGGTCCTGCTACTATGCTCTTAGCTTCCTTTTCAAGCGCTATATTATGGTATTTTTGCAGAGCATCAACTAATCCTAATCTGCTTATTTCTTCTACTAGGTTAGACACATCTATAAATGTCGAATTTCTTTTGTAGACTTTAAGTATTGCCATTATAATATGTCTCTATCCTCTTGCTTCTTATATATTGTGAATAGCAATATAATAATTATTAAATATACAAGAGGTCTCTGAATATGCATACGTTGTTAAAAGCCATGTTCTTTGAATTCTAAATAAATTGTTCTTCTTAATAATAATGATCTCTATAATATATTTTGGATAAGACCATTAACAAGAGAGATTTATAAGAATATATACTTGTAATATAATCTAATGGTCAAACTTTGTAATACATGTGGAAAGGATTTTGATGAACGAGTTGAAGGGGTACGATACTCGAGCTCCACCAGAGGAGTTATATTATTCTTCTGCTCAGATGAGTGCTGCAAAAACTATCTCAACAGATCAAGTGAAGAAGTCAAAGTATAAATAGAGAGGTCATAGACTACTTTTTAGCTAGCAGAAGTCTGTCCTTTTTATTCTGAATATCATTATTATTATCTTTCAGTTATTCTGATGATCTCTGCTATAGAGGTCAGTTAAGGCGATAGGCAACAAAATGAGTGTTAAGTCTGAATTATGGCAAATGTTTTTTTATAAAACCCACGCAAGCATGCATATATTTCTGATCAGGGAGCAGTGACATATATCTTACACAATAAGAGAGAGCATACTGGTATATGTTGGTATATATGAGCTCTATTAGATAGTATTATAGTCTTCAACCTCACTTTTTCCTCTAATGTAAACTTATTAAGATATGTATGCGATATATATAGTAGGACATGACAGATATTGCGAAAAAGATAAAAAATAAAGGTCAAGATTACGAAGCAAAAGCGAAGACTTCAGAAGAGCATGCAGAAGGTAAGCCTAGTTCCGAAACACTTAACAAGGCTAAGGTAAAAGTAAGAGACGCTCTATCTTAAGACCTGGAAATTCTAGCCTATCTTTCTTTTTATTGTCATCAAAAGGGTCCAACATACGGCAAATATATCAATCACATAAAGTTACATATTCATTGCAAATGGCTTCTTGTAAGATGCTTCAGATATAACAATTTACCTTTTGCTAAAGGTTGAACAATCCTTAGTGACAGTGAATAAATAAATTTATAATTTTTCTCCATTGCGGTATTAAATTTAACGCATCTTCTCTTTATTTGGTTCCATAGGGAACATATTCCATGTGGGCCTATTACACCAGAATTATCACCTAAAACATCAGAACTTCATCCATTACAACAGCGCAATGATTTGGTTTCAAAATTATATGCAGTTATAGTAGAAATATCCTGTATGGTATTCTGAGTCTTTTAAATTGTTCCATCTCAATGTAGCGTGCAGCAGTAACCTTTGGTCGCTTGTTTAGTTTCGTTGCTTCCTGTGGTATATTCTGAGCTGAATTAGATTTCTCTGCGTCTGTTACCATATACTTATTGTCCATCTATTCTTCTTTTTCTTTTTGTTGTTGTTCTTCTTGCTGTACTTCTCCTTTCTTTGTAGGAGGCCACCAAGGATTCTATTTTTAGCATTTTCCTTATACAATTCAATCATTCTTTCTGAGATTGCAATAGATTGTTTATACAATTCAATCATTCTTTCTGTGCTTTTGACAGATTCCTTATACAACTCCGTTATCCTTTCTACATTTCTAACAGATTCATTATACATATCAATCCAAGCTGTAGGAGAATAGTGTTGCCAAAAATCCTTATTTGTCGTTGGTGTTGTTGTAAATGGATCAGGATCGTTCAATTCTTCTTCTTCCACCTTTTGCTCCTTGCTAGAATACTATAAAATAAACTAATTAAGAATATGGAAGCATTTTATGCTAAATAATGGCTTTCCAGCAGCGAAATACTATAATTAAAGTAAGAAAATAGAAAAAACATACTATTTATAAAATAAAGGATTATGAAATATATGGTATTCCCTTAAAATCAAGACGATCAAAAAAATCTGATATATATTGAACGAACAATTTTACGATTACATAATGTAATTTTTCTTCAAAATCCAATCCATCATCTTGTTCTTTTTAATAGACAGAGACTTCCCATAATGTAATTGTAAGATATAGTTATTTACAGAGCTTGTACAGTAATCCTATTAGTATTAGGCATAGATGTTTTTATGAAGTATTATGGAGAGATATATGGCTTGCATCCCAAAGCAAAATCTCTTAATTGTTGGGTGGATTTCTTTAATAGAGAGGCAGGCTACATTAGCTTGCATCCAGCAAAGAAGGTCAAGGATAAAATCAAACGTGGTTCGGCATATTATTATTATCATTAAGTTTCATGTTTAATGACCTTGAGATACTTCTTTAAATGTCAGCTGGGAATAAGAATCTTTTTGAGTATATTTAAACCAATCAGCTAAACGTCCCTAAAGTATAATATATAATAACTTGTACGTATATCTGTCTGTTTGGATACTAATCATCATGTCAACTACTACACAATTCTAGGAGTTTCGCAATATGCTAAATATCGCGAGATTAAACTAGCCTATAGACGCCTGGCTTTGAAATATCATCCTGATAGAAATACTTCACCATTTGCTGAAGAGGTTATAAAGAGTATAAATGCTGCTTTTGAAATACTTTCAGATAAAGATAAAAGAAGACAATACGACAAGGTCGCAATTTTTGATAATATAGCACGCAATAAGGAAAAGAATCAAACTCATTTTGATATTAAATCAGAAAAAACAAATACTAATACAACAAATGATATATTTGGTAAGTCAAAAGGCCGTTTTCATATAATTGTAGAACCTACATTGTGCATGGCATTTGGAAGTTGTGAGATACTTGCTCCAAATGTATTTGCAGTTGAAAAAGATAAAATGATAAATCCAAAAGCAAGGGTCGAGTCAGAAACTGGTGATGATTTTGAAAC
>JAJNBK010000348.1 GCA_021155845.1 Nitrososphaeraceae archaeon | reverse complement strand
CTTTCTTTATTACATCATCCCAATCAATATTGCCACTATAAGAACTTCCTTCTAACATCCAATAACGTAATATGTAATATTGAATTTAATAGTTGGTAACCTTTTTTTGATTGTAATATTCATGGCTAATTTGTCTTTAAAGGATTAACTGAGTAAAGAGGGAACTATGTCTTGACGTTTCAATATGTAATATTCGATAAAATGTTTTATCAAAAAATGAAAAATTGATATCTGTATCTTTTACAGCAGTAATTCAGACGCTAAGAACTAATCCACAAATGGTTAGTTTAATTTACAGCATACCCACAGCGAACAATAATCAACAAGACATAGATAACATTACCAAATGCCTTGAATTTAATAAGGATAGTATATGAGGTTTAGCCGAAAAGAATTACCAAAATCTTATAGAAGCAGTGACAAATAATTCTATAGATGCTGCTGCTAATGCATATTCTTGTTCTTTCAATTTCACATTACAGTTACCTTCTTCATATTGTCATTTACTAAATCTAACAAACTATTGGTGTTGTTAAGTATTCCATACAGTTTGACGAGCTATGGAAATCTGGCCTTAAATAAGATTTGAAGCTCCAAATAGAGTGAAAAGAGAATCAGGAATTAGAATGGGAGTAAGAAACAGATCGAAATTAACTCATGAAGATGGTTCAAGAGGAGAGAAGAAAAGCAATCAGGAAAGTGGAATAATGAAATAAAGAATCTGACTAAGAATACTCACTATTGTTGGCCTCTGCATATAGTGGTCAAGACACTTTATCAAATAACAAAATGTAATCAAACATTCACGGCTAATAATATATCCATTTACGAACATATACCACTGATTATAAATTTTAATAAAAAATGGACTAACTTATAAAAAAATGATTGAAAAGAACCTCTATGGTATGTTAAGTGTAAATTCCAGTATCTGATTTTTTAATTTCTATTGAAACCTTGTCGCCGACTTTTATTCCCATATCTTCATACTCTTTCATACTCATCTTAAAAGTTGGCGAATCAGTGAGACCAGCACCGCCACCTCCAGTTATCATCTTTGAGATCTTGTGAGGCTTCAATTCTTGAAATAACAAATTCTTTCTTCAATTACTATATACAATCTGGCTACAATGAACTTATAATTCTTCGCATATTAAATGCTATAAAAAATTTTAATCATAAGTAATCAAGCCTTCATTATCATATCACGTTAAATTTGTGAACAATCAATCAATCAATCTTTAGGTTCTGGTTATCCTTCTTCTTTTTGCATTTCATCAATTTTATGATATGGTTGTTGTATGGCAGTCAGGCGAATCTTCTTTAGCCATTATTTAAATACAATTGCTTTTCGAAACATATAGTACCAAAAGTATCCTATATAGAAAATCATATTGTCTCACTATCTTCACTTTTCTTATTAATCATTGAAGAAAAGATTCGAGATATATCTGTAAAGTTCTCTACAGCTCTTCATGACCTTGACATATCAAATGATATTGACTTCAAATAAAAGATTAAGGAGACAAAACTTATCATACAGAGCTTACTATTAGATTTATTATTAGCTAACTCTTAAGAGATGATAATTGCTCTTGACTGCAAAAATAACAAGGAAATTTAATTTGGTCTTTTAAGAGTTATTCTTGCAATTATCTTGACTAATAGGATTAAATGATATTATAATTGGAGCAATTCTTTGTGCTACGTTATTAAATAGTCTAATCTTTACCTTATTTGCCAGTTTATTTGCCGATAGTACAGGTAGACAAAGATATTCTAATATATATGCAAGTCTTAATCGCTTATTGTTTGCAAATCCAAGAACCTTGGATTCAAACATTTAAAAAGTTCAATACCAGTATTGGACTAAAGAACATCCGGGTAAAGAACATAGAACTAAAAATTGTTTGGTCGTCTGAAAAATAGACAACAAGACAGAGTAATTATATTACATCAAAGAACAAGCTTCGAATTATAAAATAGATATAATGTAAGAAAGATAGATGCACACTCTGGCTGAATAATAGTTTACCTTTTAGATCATCTGACTTAATGGTATACTAGTAAGGTAAAGTAAGGTTAGTTAGATATCATTAAACCAACTCCATAAACGATTTGGGATGGGTAGTAAAGTATAATACTTACTTTACCATACTATACTTTACTTATTGGAACCCGTTTATTTAGGAGAAAAGCCAAATAACAAGAAAGAACAAATACTTGATCTTCTTGCAGAAGGAAAACTTTCTGTAAAAGAAATTGCGAGAACTGTTAATACGACAGAAGCAAATGTATATAAAGAAAGAAGCAAAGCTAGAGGCCTTCTCATAAGGCGAAAGACAAGGAGCGATGAAATGGTCATGATGGCAGGAGATGTCGACACCTCCTCCTTACCGTCGCGACGCTTGAAATCAGAAGGTAACCATCATTATCCGTATCTTAACATCCCAGATCTTGATGGAGAGGGAATAAAGAAATTGTATACAGAGTTTCAGGCAGGTAAAAAGCCGCCTGATATTATAGCTAACCATGGTTTTCATCCTGAAGTAGTAGAAAAAGAATATCAAAGATTTATGAAAATGAATGAGCGTGATATTGATGTATTTCAAAACCGCATAATTTCAACTGTCATAAAAAGGCCTTCTAAAAATACTAAACCTTTAGTGGAGAAATACAAAACAAATGGTTTTTTGACAGACAATGAGTTATCTGAGCTAGTTAGATTGAAATTGAGAGATGATTACCAACTAGAAATAGACATCTGGGGATTAGATGAAGAGGCGTATTTACCAAAAGGATGGTCAAGGATCAGATGTAAAAATTGTAACAAGAATGAGGTCGGGGTTATATTAAATCCAACTTTTGGTATTGGTAAACATATTTTTGAACAGTATAATAATAACTACATATGTGATATATGTAAAAATGGCGGCATCTTTTAATATTAGTATTTGAGCTGAGGTTAATGGCTTGTCCAAATTTCTTTCATCTGAAAACAAATTTTA
>JAJNBK010000347.1 GCA_021155845.1 Nitrososphaeraceae archaeon | reverse complement strand
ATACCTATTTCCAGACGATGGAACCCACCAAGTTATAACAAGACTGGATACAAACGATTCCAGCACTGCGTCGTCATTTAATGTATTTGTACCACATCAAGTGCCACCTAGCATATTAAATTCATTTCCTTCCTCTTCAACAACAGGCTCCGATAATAATCAGCAAATCAGTAATACTGTTATATTAATCGGAGTAATAAGTGGTATAGCAGCAGCGACCATATTCATATTAAAAAGAAAGTAGGATCGGCTTTCAATATATTCAAACTAGAGAGCCAGGATGACCGTAACTTGGTGATGGTTAGTTCTAAATGTTCATAAGCTGCCTTACAAATTACCCTTTAGAATAATATGACAACACCAACAGGGAGGAGCACCAATGGAGAAGAAGTCTATGAACTCACCTGATGAAATAAAAAAAGATAAAGTATGGAGGAGGAGAAATTAAAGTTTGTTTTATAACTGCCTTTGAAGAGTCTTATAATGAATTTGAGCGCTTATTTCCAAAATTACAAATAGATTGCTTCATTAGAAAACCATATCAATAGATAAATTAGTTGAAGCTGTAACCAAACTGAATTACTATAAGTATACTCATTTACACTCATTTAACGGTTGTTCAGATAATTTCACTCTTTTGAGAGAATTGACAGTGAAAGTGAACAAATCTATTTTTAATAGATGTTGGTTATGAAATAAACAAATGTTTACTACCAAGTATTTTATATAGTATTGAGTTAATTGGCTGTTCATTTGACGAATTCAGTCACACCGTATTTTACATATCATAATAATAATGGTTATAGTAGTGATAACTCATTTAACCATTCTGAAAAAACTAAGATATTATATGGTTCTGACAAGGTAATAAATACAGCATTACAATTTACTTCTAATGCAAGTAACAAAATTGATGCTTGTGTGGATCATACTAGGCCATCATTAATAGTAGAAATTAAAAGATTAAAGAAAGCCTTCCAGGATGCTAAAAGAAGAGGAGTAAAATTAAGATACATTACTGAAATTAAAACTGAAAATGTTTCTTTCTGCAAGAAGTTGTTGACCTCAGTAGTAAATGACCTTCACCATTTAGATGGTATTAAAGGAAACTTCTATGTAAGTGAAAAAGAATACATTGCTCCTGCTGCATTACATGAAAAAGACAAACCATCCTCACAGATAATCCATAGTAACATGAAGGAGATTGTAGAAGAGCAACAATATGTATTTGATACTCTATGGAACAAATCAATCCCAGCCGAAGATAAAATCAAAGAAATTGAGCTAGGAACAGATCCGGAATATTTTAGAGTAATTAATAACAATGAGGAAGCAACTAATATACTGATAGATCTTGTAAAGAATGCACAAAAAGAGATACTTTTTCTTCTTCCAAATGATAAAGCATTAACTAGAATAGACAGACTAGGATTGTTCGATCACCTAATTGACAAATGCAATAATAGAATCAATGGTAGAGAAAGACAAGAACAAGGAGAAGGAGAAAATGAGTTTCAAACTAAGATTATCTGTCCTCTAAGTGATGCAAATTTGAATATCGTAAATCGAATCTTGCAGAATACTAGTCCTAGTAATAATATTAGAGTCGTAAATGGAAATAATAGTTCTTTTGGAATAATTATAGTTGATAATAAAAAGTTTCTAAAAGCAGAGCTTAGGGAACCAGAAGCCGAACAATTTTCTGAGGCAATTGGTTTATCTTTCTATTCGAATAGCAATCCTAGCGTAGAATCATATAAACTATTTTTTGAGTTACTTTGGAATGAACGCACAGCTAATGAGCAATTCAAGCTGAGCGATAAAATGCAAAGAGAGTTCATAAATATTGCAGTGCATGAGCTAAGAACACCAGCTCAGTCTGTTTTGGGATATGCAGAACTTATGAAAGAGAATGCGTTGGATAAACAAGCTAAAATTGGAGAATCCATAGAAGAGATAGAAGCAATATATAGAAACGCAATAAGGCTTCAAAAACTAACTAATGATATATTAGATGTTTCAAGAATAGAAAGTCAGACGCTGAATCTAGACAAAGAAGTTATTAATTTAAATGAATTGATACCAAGAATAGTACAGGATTATAATAGCTATCTTCGACGTTATGGTAACAATATCGGCAATAAGGAAAGTCCTGTGCAATTAATTAGCTATACAAGTGACCGTGAGTTAATAGTTGAAGCAGACAGAGGTAGAATCAATCAAGCCATATCTAACCTCATAAATAACGCCATAAAGTTCACATTACAAAGGGGTGGAATCATATCTGTTACAACAGAAAAAAGGAACAATAAAGATGAAAATCAAGAAGTCATTATTGCTGTCAAAGACACTGGGGAAGGAATACATCCTGAGATAATTCCAAGACTGTTTACTAAATTTGCAACCAGGTCAAACTCAGGAACTGGTTTAGGGTTATATATTTCCAAAAGTATTGTAGAGGCTCATGGGGGTAGAATATGGGCTGAAAATAATTCAGATGGTAAGGGAGCTACGTTTAGTTTTGGCTTACCTATAAC
>JAJNBK010000013.1 GCA_021155845.1 Nitrososphaeraceae archaeon | reverse complement strand
TGGTCTCGATAGAACCACACAAGCAATAAAGGGAAATAAGTTTGATTAAAATTGGATGAAGATAGACAATTGTTCATTCCCAGAAGACCTTCTTTATGATACTGAAAATTTTGTCTGGATAAGGAATAAAGAAAAGACTGTAACTATTGGGATTACAGTCATAATAGCATCTATTGCCGGCAAGTTATCTAGTATAAAATTAAAGCCAGTAGGCGCCAAGTTAGAAAAGGGCAAGAGCTGTGGCGTCTTAGAGAGTATCAAGTATTTCGGAGTAGTAAGAACCCCTATAAGCGGTACAATTGTTCAAGTTAACAACTCTTTAATAGACAAGCCAAAATTAGCAAACGATTTTCCATATGCTGAAGGTTGGTTTGTCGAGATAGAACCTTCAGATATGAGAGATCTGAAAGCTCTTGAAACAATTGAAAATTGTCGTGATAAAATGAGCTTGGCAATCAAGAAACTAAGGGTAAGATGCTTTGCAGCATTTCCTGACCATGAAATGTTTGAGATAGGAGTTGAATGTTCTGCTACTCTTGCAAAACTTGACGAATTGATTAAGAAAATATCTATTGAAGAAGTCATACATTTAGTATCAGATGATCCCACAGCTGATCTAGAGATGTTAAGGTGGTCAGAAGAGAGGGGACAATCCCTCTTGGAGATGAGGAATGAAGGAAATCTGTTCCACTTCATAGTAAAGAAGGTAAGATAATTACAACAAAAATAAATATTACAGAGAGAGGGGTTGTTGTGCTAATTCAAATTTAGTAAGTTTCTGGCATCATATGCATTACCGCTCTATTTTTCTATTGGATTATCTATCAGGTTTCCCCATTCAGTCCATGATCCATCGTAATTTTTCACATTAGGATAGCCAAGCAAATATTTCAGGACAAACCATGTGTGCGATGACCTTTCGCCTATTCTACAGTATGCGATAATTTCCTTGTCAGGTACAATTCCTTTTGACTGATAAATTTGCTTCAATTCTTCTTCTGATTTAAACGTCCCATCGTCCTTCACTGCTTGACTCCAAGGTATATTTGAAGCACCCGGAATATGTCCTCCTCTCTGAGCATGTTCGGTGGGATATTCTGGAGGAGCAAGTATCTCTCCGGTGAACTCTTTTGGACTTCTAACATCAACCATTGCAATATTTTCTTTGTTCAATGCTTCTTTTACCTGATTCAGATATGCCCTTATATTTTTGTCAGGCTCCGTGGCCTTAAAATTTCCTAGCTGATACTTTGGTATGTCTTTAGTTATTGGTCTGTCCTCCTCTAGCCATTTTTTCCTTCCTCCATTCATTAGTCTCAAATCCTTAAATCCATAGTATTTGAATGCCCAAAAGGCAAACGCGGCAAACCAGTTGTTAAAATCGCCATATAATACCAGTGTGGTATTGTTGTTAACTCCAGCTCTTTGCAGTAAATCCTCGCAGGTTTGTCTACTGAAAATATTCCTAGTTACCGGATCGTTTATGTCCTTTTTCCAATCAAATAATACAGCACCTGGTACATGCCCTAGATTATAATTGGCTGTCGGATCATAGTCCACCTCCGCTATGCGAACATCAGGGTCATTCATGTGATCTACTACCCATTGTGTATCAACTAAAACCTCTGGATGTGCGTAGCTCATCTGCCTTCATTCCCTAAGATGAAATCGTAAAATATAACTCTTTAAGAAATTGCTTTCTTTTTCTTATTTAACAAGAGTACCTGCAATAAGCACCTTTAAGGATGACGAACTAGAATTCTAAGATCCTCAAAAATCTAGCAGAGTCGTAATAATTTGAGCTGAAAGAAAATTCTCTGAGCAACTACTTCTAGTACGCTAAGTAGAATTTGCTACCCCTTACCATGATCAATCTTCATATGTTCTTCTAAATCCAATTGGCTTGGAAATGACTTATCGCATGTTTGACAATAGTATACTGGTCTTACTTTGCGAGGTGGCGGAGTCTTCACTTTGACCTCTAGGCCGTCAACTTTGATCTTTTTTTCCTTCTCCTCTTTTTCCTCTCTTCTCGCCATTCTTCATCTATTGCATTGTATAATTTTAAAGAGTTTCCAGAAAAGGCTACAAATGGGACACGTTCACAGGAAATTTCAGAGCAGTTTTGTTAATTTCGTATTCATTATTACAGACATTAGATAAAGTAAAAAATGGGGAGGAGGCTTATGTATTGTGCGACTGATCTTTTCCATTTATGATAGTTTTAATTACTTTTTGTACTTACCATAGCCATGGCGAAACTGACTATCCGCCGTAAGGGGCATACAAGGAAGACATTTACGACTAAGCGAGGTGGAAAGAAAGTAAAAGTCGCCAAGGCGCGGGTAAAGCCCTCGATATTTAAAACCAGCGACAGAGGAAAGAAGGGTCGTGGACCTAAGGTCGTCCCGCCACTCGAGGAAGGTGCACTGGGAGGGCAGGGTTTCTTTGATCGTTCAAATGATGAGCAGGAACAAATAGTATTTAATCGCGCTAAAGAAATGGGTGAAAGAAAGGTAGTGGGTGAACTGCGCGCATTGCAGGTATTCTTCAAAAGAACCGATCCGCAAAAGTCAAGGCGGGCGCTAGAATTGAGTAAGAAAGTTGCGGGCAGCTTCAGAGGTAGACAAGAGGTCGGTTATCCGGAAGGCTTCGGCAAAAAACAATAGAGAGATCCTTAAGAATACAGAGTTGCCTACGTGCTCCTGCTTTGCGTAGGACAGTTGATATCATCGAATCAAGAATATGTCACTCGCCTATAGAGCCATCAACGTTTGTTATTCTGCCCTACTTTTGCTTCCTCTGTGGCTATCTTGGTCTGTAAAACAGGTTGTCAGATTCCAATGAAAATTGTGCTGGTCCGAGGCTATTATTGACAAGACCGCTAAGACATAAGCTCCGTCGACAACATTAAAGATTCTTAGTGTCCAATTTTGCATATGGATTCAGGAAGTGAGCAACATGAACAAATTCCAACAGAATATAACGAAGAACAAACTCTAAGAGTAGTTCGAAAACAAAGTCAAATCCCTAGTGAGCGTAAGGAGAAAATTATTAATGATTTTCCAAAAGCTGCAGCAGTAGGACAAATCTTGAAAGACTTGAACTTTCCAGCAGATAAACAAACAATTGTTACTTTCGTAGAGAAACTGAACTCTCCACAAAGTAGAGAGATTCTTCCAGTAATAGAAAAACTCGAGGAGAAACGGTACGAAAATGTATCAGAAGTTGCAAATGCTACAGGACTTGTCGAGTCATGGAATAAGACATAGACTTGAACCGCGCGCATGACACCTTAAGAAAGTTAGGTTGCTTTGCATTATAATTCACAATAATCTGAAATTATCAATGATCCTACTAATTAAGAGAATGAAAAATATGGACTTGCCATGGAAGAGTATGTGACCTATCTCATCAAGGTCATGGTCTGCACTGCACATTGTTGATGCAATGCTTCAAAGGTATTACTCCCCAAGGGGAGCCTTATTAATTAGAAGCAATCACTGATGATATTTGCCAAAGCCGAAGAGAAACAAGATGGAAATATACAATGATATTCTCAGTGCAATCAATGTCGAATTAACAAACGGTGAGGCAAAACCTACCAGAGTGCAGACCCTTAGCAACCTTGCCTACGATAAACTTGTCAGGTATCTGAATGAATTAGAAGGCAAGAAAATGATCATGCAAGATCCGCTTCAGATAACCGAAAAGGGGCGAGATTTTTTGCAGGATTATGATCGAATCAAGGGCTTCGTCCTTGACATGGGTCTAAAGTACTTAGATATTTCAGAGAGGGAGAAGATTTATGAACACTGAAAAACCGAATTATCACCCAATAAAGTTTCTTGACCGGATGGAAGGGAACAACCATATAGTCCTGCTATACGACAGCCAAAAGTATGCTTATTTGATTATAGCCCGCTATCTTTTAAACGGACTGAAAAAAGGAGAGTCTTGCATTTTCTTTACTTCCGACGAGTCTGAAGCAATTGAGGAAAGGCTCTCTGCGGAAGGCATTGATGTCAATTCATACAGGCAGGAAAACTCTCTGCGTATCCATCATATTGACAGATCTTATGCAAATAGACTTGATGCACTTAGTTCGCTCAAACGAATAAGAGAAGAAGCTACTATGGGAATGAAGCCGCCTTATAGATTTGTCGGCAGAACGATAACTGACACAGGATCAAAAGAGGGGATGAAGTTGGGATTGGTCATGGAAAGAACGGGCCAAGAACATTTTGACGACTTTGACTGTTCGCAGATGTGTTATTATGATATTTCTGGAATAGAGCAGTCGCAGAGAAATGAATGGATCAAAGGGCTTTTGAAAAACCACCACCACGTAGTCTATGCATCGGAGCCTGACAGGGCTGTGGCATTTGAAACCATGCTACTTGAAGAGGAAGAGTAGTATTTAATGCAATTTCAGTAGGAACTGAAATAGATACGCGCGCGACCGTCGGCATCTAGATAAGGATTCATTTGAATCTAAATCTGCAAGTATGTTTTTCAACTAATCACTCTTACTGACAATATAATATGGACAACTATATTGACAATGGCACAACGAGTAGAGAATATTCTTCAAAAGAACTATAGACGTATTTGCATGCTATAGATCAATGGGCCATTGTATAATCTCTACAGTAAATTACATTACTTTTGAATTGAATATTTCACCCAGGAGAGGTAAACCGCAGTAAAACACCTAGAAAATAGACTCGAATAATCAATGGCATCGAATGAAAAATAAGGTCCAATCAGAGCTATCAGCAGCACAATAACGCTGATGTTATATTTCGGTAATGACAATATTATTCCTGAAAATGATGGAGTATGCAGTCTTTTTCCGCATTGGCCATACCAATAGTGAACTCGCTAGGAGCATCTGGCTACCCTGCGCTGCAGACATTCCTATCTCAAATATTGGATAGCAAGAATCGATTCTTCTTACTTTCTAGCAAGAAGATGTTCCTTGTCCTATTAGCTGCAGCAACAGTTGAGATGCTAGAGGAAGTATTCTAAAAAAGCCAGGTGGGGAAGCCCACTAGGACCCTCCTTTTTTATTTTAAACCCGACAGTTGCTACCCAAAGATGTCCTCAACTTTTCATGATTTGAGAATTTCTGGATAAACAATGGCAAGAATCGAGAGTTGGACTAATGAAAAAAATAGAATCTGTCAGTAGATATTCACAGTTCTATAACCTAATTTTTAAGAGTAGGCAAGTCAACTCGATTAACATTGGAATTTTCTTACAATTTGGCCTAGTAGCATTCTTCGATTTATTTATGTTTTAGTAATCAAGTTTCTAAGTATATGTATGCTTTAAATTGACAGTCTAGAAATATGAGGCGATTTGTTTAAAAATTTTCCAAGAAAAGCGTAAATAGCTGTCTGCCGAAAATAAGGCTCCGACCAACCGAAAAAGAGGGCTGATTCATCATCCGGATCTGCGCAGCAGGTAAAGGCCTGCTGGGCCCATGGGGATGCATGGCTGACGCAATGTGGAAGCAGGTACATGGTCAATCCGAAAGGATTGACTACAACCCTTTCTAACACGTTGCGACAGGGGCAAACCACAAGGCTGTCTGGAACCTGCAAAAACTGTCTTGAAGGGAAAGCCACATGCCTTCGAAAGTTGGTCGGGTTATCTTTCTCTTTTGATATATACCGTCTCATTGCGCCAGCTCTATATCATAGCAAATCCTTGAACTTTTGGCCTGATCCAGCAAGCTTACCAGCACGAAAAAATGATATGTAACCTTTTTAGCCTTTCTTATGCCTTAAAGAAAATGTTATGTCTTCGCAAGGATCAACAAAGGACGAAACTACCAAACTAGAGAACTCTACCTACAACATCCTGATAGCACTTGGCAAAGAGGCTAGGTTTCTGTATTCCGCCATTGACATGTACATAGACGACGCCCGAAAAGACAATAAATCTGAACTTGAAAACATGTGGAAAACTATAAAGCAAGATCGAGAAAGGCATTTGGGGATGCTGAGAGACGCTTTGGATAAGCAGGCAAAAGAGCGAAAACTGCAGCATTAATGCAATAATGCGTCTTTGCTAATGATCAACAAAACTGAGTCTTCGATGTTTGGGTAATTTTTTATTCTTCCTCTTTCTACAATTATTATTAATAATATTATTTCAATATTCTTGGAATTTTCCTATTGTTGATATTCTTTTTTGTTGCTTTCTCACCTTTTATTTTGTCAAACCTACAATTAACTAAATTTAAATAGTGGGCCCAAGGGGGTTTGGGCCTTGCACATAAAGGGCTTTCAACTCTGCAAGCTCATACTTTCTGTCGTGAGGTTTTCAAATCCTTTTGCCTTATTCGCGCACAGATAATTCCAGCCACGACTCCAAACACCGGTGGCAATAGACCTCCACCGACAAAAAGCATCATTGTTGAGAGTAATATGAGGACTAAGGCTCCGTTTTCACTCTGAGTGCGAGTAGCAGCCCAGATTGTGACAGCAAGCCCTAAGATTACTGCCGCTATTCCGGATACACTGAAGCTTGGAATGAGTGTCATCGCAGGCACACCTGCTAATAACGTCAGGGAGGGCCAAGCTTCTATGATAATTCCACTTGGAGCTATATTGCCTTGGATTATTTCACCCGGCCCATGGGACGCGCCAGTTACTCCTGCAAAAATGCCAAGGATAGAGGCCACAGCAATCGTGACACTTCCTTTAAGTCTACGCCTTACTATTATAGTGACAAGCGCCGTGAACGCCATGATAGAACCCAGCAGGACAACTAGAGGAGTCCAATCATCCACGTTTGATCATCCAGCCTCCATTTTAGATTCTTGTTGTGGCCTCGGCAGAGCTTCAAGAGGCTCCCTCATCTTCTGAAGTATAGGAAGTATTCTTTTGATTTGCATCGCAGTGAGAATGGTCAAGCTAGTATATTGTATGCCAGTGTAGTAATAACTGCGTGTATGATATATAGTATTGTTGGATAGATTCATGTCAATTGAAGAAACCCCATCTGCTGAATGGACAAAATGATTAAGGGTCAACATGAACCTGCTTCAAAATCCATTAAATCCAATATTATGGACGGCTAGGCGAAGTGAACACGATGTAATTAGTCTTTATAATTACCTGTCAGGTCTAATGCGTATAATTACGAAGGATTATTTTCTCAACTTTGGATACTGGAATAAAGGTACCGATTCTCCAAAAGAAGCTCAACGCAGGTTATGTTCATTGATTGCAGATGTTAGTAATCTCTATTCAGCTAGGACGGTGCTCGACATAGGGAGTGGATTTTCTGTCCCAGCAATTTATTGGAAATCGTTATTCAATTCTCTAAATATTGTTTGCGTAGATGTTAATTTGCGTCAATTGAAGTTCGGAGTTTCTTTACAGGATGATCTTAAAGAGAAGAAGATAACATTTCCATTACCGAAAGACAATACAAAAGAGTTTAAAACATCAATGGAACTGAAATTACCCCTGCAATCAGAAGACACGGAGAAATTATCCTTTGTAAACGCTACTTCTACTGCATTGCCTTTTGCGGATAACTCTGTAGATAGAATAATTGCTTTAGAATCTGCCCAACATTTTCGACCATTAAGCGAGTTTTTTATGGAATCTAATAGGGTATTAAAGAAGAATGGAATATTTGTGACTGCAATGCCTGTTATTCATAATCAGGAACGTCCTAATGGAAATAATAATATATTCTCAGAGGTGATATCTTCAATATCTATATTTTTTAAACTTGGGGTTCTCTCTTTTACCTGGATGTCTGAACATTATGATTTAAACTACATTAAGTCGCAACAAAATTGGTAGGATCTCATGTTTATGAACCCTTATCTGAGTATTACATCCAAAATAGAGAGAAACTCCAGAAGGTAATTTTAAAAGAATATCCATCGCACATAGAGAAGATTTTGCATAAATCCATTTCAAAGATGAATGAACTATCTGAGGAACGAGTCATTGACTACGCAATTATCAGAGGTGATAAGTAAGTCAAGACTGCATCAGTTCTGTCCTGTTCTTGCGCCATCACTTCTTCTCCCTTATTTGGCAAAGACAACTTCAGCATCGATGGCTCTCAGGTACTTATGCAATACTTAGCTATTGTCTGACATAGCATGTATAAATTACCGAATGAAGGAATTATTAAATAAAACTCATTCTCTGCAACTATTGACACAATGGATTACTTGCAAAAAACTGAATCTCCGGGAGCATTAGGAAAAGGAAACATACAGCCAGATCACACACAGAAGTGCATAGACGGCTACAACAAAAACAAATGGATACAAGACAGACATGACTAACAACTCAGAAGAAAAAGATGAGCAACAAAAACGGCGGCTCTATATTATTCACTTTGATGGCTGTAATCATACGAGGATTGTCGATGCGCAATACGTACATAATGCTGTCCACAGAATTGCAGGTGAGTCCTTTTACATCTGCGAAAAATGTGAGACGGACGAACTCCGGCGCGCTGCAGACATCACAGATCTGCCATAAATATTCTTCTTCTCCTCCTCCTTCAGCTAATGTGAAATCGCCCAACTATCATGGTTTGCTTTAGCCCGTGCAAAATAGTTAAGAGAAACTGAGACGACGTTTTCCACACCATAAATAGCCTCAGTTTTTTCTTCTTGTTGTTGCATCACCTTTACATAAGTTTTGGAATTATTTAATATTAATGATAGTAGAAGTTCATGTTATTGCCTTGAGTTATCAAATCTTGGTCTCACGAAGAATATGAAATACTTGCTGCACATTCATAGTACGTCAGAGTACTCTCTATCCAAAAGCCATTCAGAATGTAAGAGTTGATAGGTCAGTTAAATAAAATATTATTAGACCTAACGTGACGGCAATAATTTTTTTATCTCTAAAATGAATAATTTATCTTAATTATTTTACATCAGGCACTTAAGCTCGCAAAATGGTGATTAGTGCTATTGTTAAGTGCCGAATTTATCTTGTTGATAAAATATTCTCTTTCTACTGGCTTTTTGATGATATCGTCGTATTTTATTTTTGATGATATCGTCGTATTTTATATCAGGCAATATGCTTGTCAATTCTTCGGCTACATCAAGAGCAGAACAAAACACTACCTTGATCTTAGGGCTCACTTTTCTTATCGTATTGAATAGTTGAAGTCCATTTAATCTTGGCATCCTTATGTCCAAGAGTGCTAGTTTGTAATAAGAAGAAGGATCTGGTAACTGAACAAAATGATTTAGTGCTTCTCATCTACTACCATAATGTTGGCAGAGTATTTTTGCTTCTGCTGCTGCGGTTGCTGTTTCTGCTGGCTCTGCTGCAAGAGTTGTGATGGTTGTTGTTGTTTGGCTTGAATGTCTATTATTTTTGAAGTTTTCTTGGAGGTAAATAGATGATTGATGCTATTGATAACTATTCCAGATGTATTATTATTATTATTCTTGCTCAACGCATGATATACCGGATACTTATGATCAAAACCAACAGAATATCCTCCTCTTAATTCTCTGAATTCATATGCGTTGTTGACAAAAGAAAATGATTTTATGATTCGATGCAGATCTCCACCTATTACTATTCCATTTGGCTCTGCCATTGAGTTTATCTTTGCACATATATTCATAGTAGAACCAAACAGATCTTCTCTTCCTTTAGA
>JAJNBK010000346.1 GCA_021155845.1 Nitrososphaeraceae archaeon | reverse complement strand
ACTAAGATCCTTTCGATTTTTAAATTTTGCAATTATTAACATATCAGTTAAGCCAGTAATGTCATATACTGCACAGACATTTGGAAATTTAGATACATGCTTTTCTACGTCTGTTATCTTACCTTTAACAGCTGTTACTTCAATGATTGCAGTCAGATCGTAGCCTACTTTTTCATGATCTAGTATTGCTGAATAAAATTTGATAATGCTGTCTTTCTCTAACTTTTCTACTCTGCTCAATACTGTAGGAGCAGAGACATTTATTTCTTCAGCTATCGTGCGATATGATAACCTGGCATGAAAAAGCAACTTTTTAATTATCTTAACATCTGTTTCATCCAAAGCCATTCTATCTTTTATTGTCTAACATATTAAAAGCCTCGGCTAAATATATTTATCATATATTAAGAAAAGGAATGTTAATCTTTTTATGTTACAAATGATATATATTTTAATAAATGTCGTTTAGAGATAAGTCTACATTAGAATTTGATCATGCTATAAATAATAATAATAATAATAACAATAATGATGAAACAAAATGGCAAGATATAGAATTCATTCAAGTAAGATACACTGATGTCCCAGGAAAATTTCTTGCCAAGTATTACCTTTTAAAGGACAATGAACATTTCTATGACGTTTGTAGAAATGGCATTGGACTTGATGGATCATCTGTAAAGGGTTTTGCAAGTATAGATGAATCTGATCTATTACTCCTACCAGATAGACTAACTGCAACGTTAACTCCAATCTCGAGTTACAAGACAGTTACAGTGATTGCAGATGTGCATCGAGGTTTTGGACAAGGTAGATTGACCAAAGACCCTAGATATATATCTCAGCATATGGAGGAATATCTCGCAGAGAATAATCTCTTCTGTCAAGTCGGAGCTGAAGTTGAATGCTTTGTCTTTGATGACATAATATTTAATAACAAAAATACTGACAAAGACAATGAACTTGAAATAATATCAACAGAGCAATATGGAACTGGCAAGTATCCAATCCGTGCGAAAGGAGGATACGACGCACCTCCCTTTCAAGATTCCCTTCTGGAATTTAGATTTAAGGTTGCAGATATATTAAAAAAATATCATTCTATTATTGCCACAAATTTAAATCACGAAGTAGCAAGCAATGGCCAGATAGAAATTAACTTTATGCATAATACGCTAACAAAAACTGCAGACAACGTTCAGACATACAAAGATGTGGTAAGAAATGTAGCAAAACAGCATAATAAGATAGCGAACTTTATGCCTAAACCAATTTTTGATAAAAAGAATCCAAATAGTGGCGACAATGGTTCAGGCATGCATGTTAGTGTCAGTTTATGGAGCAAATCATCAGGTAGCAAAAACATTTTCTATGACGAAGATGACAATTATGCAGAACTTAGCCAGGAAGGAAGATACTATATAGGAGGGATGTTAGACCATGCATCATCCTTAGCGGCAATTGTAGCACCGACTGTAAATTCTTATCATCGAATGGTTCCAGGCTTTGAAGCTCCTGTGTATATAGCATGGTCAAGAGGAAATAGGTCTGCTGTTATACGCGTACCTGTTAACGAAAAGAATAATGCTAAATCAAAACGTATTGAATTTAGAGCTCCTGATCCCTCTGCCAATTCTTATTTGGCATTTTCAGCAATAGTAGCTGCAGGACTTGATGGTATCAAGAAAAAAATAGATCCAGGTGATCCTATTAGCGAAAATATCTATAAAATGCCTGATTCTAGAAGAAATAGCTTGGGAATAAAGTCTCTTCCTGGCAGCTTGGAAGAATCACTTTATGGCTATCAAACAAGAGGAGATGATCGAAGCTGGAGAGAGAACAAAAATGAGCCAGTTTATACTTTATTATGATGTATAAGAAGATGATATGAATAAGAAGAAGAAGAAGAAAAATAAAATCAAAGGAGCGAACCTTCTACAAATATGACATAACTCCTGGAGATAGGGAAGGACAATAACAATAATAATAACAACAGCATTGTATGGTAGTCATATATTCCCATTGATTGTAGCATTTATTTTGTCTTAAAAATGATGAAAATAAAATAATTTATTGTTAAATAAAGTGGTGGCTTTTCTAAACACTGGACTACTTTCTTTCTCTCTTGCTTGCTTGGTGTTTTATAATCTCTGTAGTTGATGATCCTATGGCAAATACGTATCTTACTCCCTGAGCTTTTAATTCATCGCTTAGCATTGCATTCATTCTTTCCACATCTTTCCTAATCTTTTCCTCAGCGTATTTGTGAGTTCTTGCGACGACATATTGAAAGTCATCACCAGCATAACGGTGTATCTCATAAACATTAACCATATTAATTCATAATCATCCTTAGATTTGCAATATATTCTGAACAACAAAGTAAACCTTTTGGTTAACAAAAATGTTCAATTGAATAAAGAGATCTCGTTTCTTTTCAAAAAAGATAAGATATCACAACAGATGTCTCAATAGAGAGAGAAGATTTATCCACAAAATAGAAAAATTAGATATAAATTGAAAAGAATATTCTCTACTTACCATACAAGAGAGAAAGACGACTTTGATGATAGTGATGGATTCTAATAATAATATCTTGCTATTTTATTAAAGGTCCATATCGGTTCAACCATTCCCTATATTTTTTGTATTCAGGATAAGCGGAAGCAACGAGACTCCAGAACCTCTTTGAGTGATTGAGTTCTATCAAATGGATTAGTTCATGAGTAAGTACATAATCTATTACCTTTAATGGAACAGCAGCTAAAAGTAAATTAAAATTTAAATTTCTCTTTTTAGAACAGCTACCCCACCTAGATGTATGACTTTTGATTGAAACTTTGTTATATTGTAAGTCAAGTTTTCTACTGATTACAGGAAGGCGCTCAGCTACTATCTGAGCAGTTTGTCTTCGATACCATTTGTTGATATCGTATTTATATTTGCGTCTATCAGTTACATGAAATGTAATTAATTTCAAATTATCTGAGATTACAGTAGATGACGATGTATCCTTGACTATTTGAAGACGATATATTGCACCAAGAAAAGAAATTGTGTTTATCGCAAGATTTCCTTCGCCATATCCTTCTCGTAATTTTTTATAATATTCAGATGTCTTGAGAATCCACTTCTTCTTGCTCTCAATAAAATTATGAATTTTTTCGATACTATAGTTTAATGGAACTACAACGTATATTCCATAAACATCTGCTTTTAGCCAGAGATGTTTTACTCTTTTACTCTTCTTTATTTTTATCTCTAAAACCTTGCCATTAGAAAAAGAAATTGGAATAGACATATACATACGTATAATGACATAATTTCATTCCTACAGTTGTTAAAGAATCTTTTGTAACTTATTTATAATTACTATAACTTCTAAATTGTTATTTTCTACTTACTACGGACAATTATAATAATTAATAATAATAAGCATAGGATTAGAGTTGAGTGACAGTTAACTTATCTGGCGCAATAGATTCTAACAGGCTATTTAATAACAGAACTGAATAATGTTTTTTGATTCCTTTAGAAGTTGATCTGCAATAGAAGATATGTGTTTATCACTGGTATCAGGTAGACTTCAACATCAGAAGAAAATAAGTTATATAATTGAAAGTGGGTATCCCAGGCCTTTACGGGCCGTTGGTAATAGCCATCCAATAGAAATTCACATATCCTTCCATGTTAATTTTAAAAATTCCAAATGTTGCATTATGTACTTTCCGCATGAAATCTATGAACTCATTCTCAGACAGAAGGATATGGCTATTTTTTATTGTTCGAACAGACCAGTGGTTGTTGTT
>JAJNBK010000345.1 GCA_021155845.1 Nitrososphaeraceae archaeon | reverse complement strand
ATAATACTACTTATTCAAAATACTAGAACATTAATTGGATTTCAACAGATCTCCCCCCAAATAAATACGCCTACTGGATCTTTCCAAATTTTGTTCAGCAAAAAAGAAATGACGTTTATATAAAGAATATGTATTATCTATTCTCAGGATACTAATTTGCTATTGTATAAAAGATTATTAGTTGCATTATTGGCCGCCACATTATTTCTCCATATTGCTTTAGAATCATCAAGACCATTTCAGATAGCATCTGCAGGTGATGACGAGGAGAATGAGGAGGATGTATTTGACGAAGATGATTTTGAAGAAGAGAGCGACGATGATTTTGAAGAAGCGAACTCGATACAGATATGTTGTGCTTGGGGTGAAAAACTTGCAGATGGTTCGCTAACATACAAGATAAGTGGAAGTGATTCAGATATTCTGCAGGCAGTTCGTACTGCCATAGAAGACTGGGATTACAAGATAATTGGCCTTGAACTTGACGAAATAGATAAGAAAAAAAAGGACGCTGATATAGAAGTGACTTTTGAGGATGATGGGGAGGAAATAGCTGGGCAGACAATAAATAATTTTAATGGATTTGGTTTTATTGATTACGTGGAAATGACTATATCAAAAAATGCCTTTGGAAGAGATTTTGATACAAAAACAGTTGAACAAATAGCAAAGCATGAAATGGGGCATGCATTGGGTCTTGGTCATGCAAACTTCGAGGGTAACCTTATGACCGAGCTTGTCAATGATGGTACAGGAACAATTGATGACTGTGAGATTAAATCTGTTAATGAGGCTAATCAATGGAAGCTTAAAGATGGCTCTGATTCCGCATATGCTCCAAGTAAATATGACGTAGAATGCTGAGCTTAAATTATTTTATTCAATATTATGATGATCTTTCCAAGACTTGATAGACAAAAATTTGTTAAAAAAGTATTAGCAAGAATGTGAGAATTGGTAATGAGAAGATATCTTCCAATTAAGATCTCCTTACAATGGCTCTATTAACTTAGGGCATTTTCTATTACAAAATCCGTATGGCAGGGAATATTAGCATGAGACCTACAATAACCAATAGGAAGCGCAGTTCATGAACTGTTGCATCTATATTAGGCATTATCTCGTTCCTTACTGGCAAAAATTTTCAATATATCAGTTAGTAAAAAACCCTACGCATTTTAAATTAATCACAGAAACATTCAGAATGAGGTCATTTGTTTCATATATGTATGGCCCATGGTGATATAACCAGACATCCGGTATTTCAAATAAAATGGATCGAAGGTTGAAGCATCTCAGAAGAGGGATGGAGATTTCAACTGAATAACAATGATATCATTATACATCATTTATGATCGTTATGCTACTCCTTTACTCTTTTAATGTTTAATAGGAATCAAATCTTCCGCCTGATTCCCTAATTATAAAAAATAAATCTTTTTCAATTATTTTAAAATTTGATCATTTTTATTACATTCTATCAAGCCATTTTCCAACAACATATTCTGTATTCTTTCGGATGCGCATAAGAGAAAAGCCCTTTACATAATCTTGCTCTTTGCTGTTCACCGTTTGCAGCTTCTAAATTAAGGCAGCCATACATGTCTGTCCTGCTCCTATGTTCGATAATTTTTCAGTATGTATAAACAAACTGATAAAAAAGCAAGACAGTATAAAACCAATAATATTTCATATAATTCTAACAAGTATAACAATTCTAAAGCTAAATTTATTTGGTAACGTTAAGATTCATTTTGAATCATCACACCAACAAGGACCTCAGAATAGACATCTATAGTAAATGGTCATGAGTCTGTTTACATATATATATACGCCAAATTGGAAGACTATGAAATACCTACTATTGAAATGACATTACTGTTAAAACCTACTATTGAAATGACATTACTGTTAAAGTGATACCATCATTCGAGTATATCCAGTAGTAAGCATCTGCCTTTTCAAGATGATTGAAAATGAGACAACCATTAGTATAGAGGTAAAAAATAAAGATATTACAGGTGAGTTTGCCATCACCTTATTCTCTATAAATATGCTTGGAAAAATCATAGTAACGTTAAGATATAAACCCAGTGACACAAAAACCAAGGAAGTTATAATCAAGGAAGGAATTGAATAATCTCTTATAAGTTGACTCAATGGTCGTGGTTGTCTGACTGTTTCGTCTGTTTGAACTCCAAGAGACGTTGATGTCTCCTCTTCCTTATTGTGTGTTGGATAGACAGCTGATTTCTTGTCAATTTCGCGTAATAGCTCTAGTCCTTCTTCAGTAATTTTGTATTGCTTAGAGTCCTTGGTAACATAATCCTCCATGCGCTCCAAATGGTAATAGATTGAACCTGTGGAAAGTCCTGTAGCATTTCTGATCTCAGAGAATCCCGCTGAACCGTTTCTCTCTGCAATTGCTCTCAATATTTTGATCCTCGTTAACCTGGCTCGCAGCTGAGTCTCTCCTGTCAATAGTGTTTATATATCATAAAATTATTTATTTCTTTCTTTCTTTCTTTCTTTGTTTCTGACTGCGTCTCACGAAATCGACAGGTATTATTATTATGAGCCCGAGCAAGACTTATACAGACTACATACAATCATAGATTAAGGCTAGTAATTAGAAAAGACACCCGTGGGTCAAGGGTTCAAATGGTTTAGGTCAAAATCCTTATCAGAATAGATCCCTTCGGCCCCACCATTTGATTCCATTTCAATATCTCAATACGGCTTCTCTGGGGATTTGAGATATACTTCTAAAGAGTATTGATAGCAGTAACTTTTAACATTCATATACTGTCTATTGTATTATTCGAAGCTCAACTTTAGGCGGCTGTCAAAATAATTTAGTTTCAGATAAAGATATCCTTTTAATTATACTAAATTCATTTTATAATTAAGATGTACCCTTTAACTCAATAGTATTCATTTAGTGCCTATACACTTTGATATCTCATTGTAAGAACCAAAATTTTGTTTTGCTTCCGGGATAAGCCTTCCTATGACTTGACACGCAGAATCAATGAACACTGTTTCAGGATCCTGTCTTTTCAATAATTTAAAAAGTTTTTTTTTCGAAGAATTTAATTTTCTAAAATAAAGAATAGAGCTCTCTTCAATTATCATATCTGCATCAACACATGCAACTCCATATTTTAGTAAATGTGACTCTAATTTTGAGGCAAACTGAGCAAAAAGAACCGAGTATAGATCATTATTATTAAATTCCGTCATCTAGTTCCCATCTTACTACGCTGATTAGTATAGATCTACATGCTTTTTAATTTTGCAGAATCTTGACAGGTTTAGACGATTGGATCAATTTTTGTTTATAAGTGAACAAAATATGGATAATTGGACATATTCTTTTTAAACCAAATGCTCCTTCTCACAAAAAAATAGAGTGGTAGCCGATATTAGTATAACATGATTGTTTTCCCTTGATTATTATATTTTTTAACCAAGTTGTCATCTGAACCATTAATTACCGTCTTATGATCAACTAGTATCTACTAATTTTGCTCAAGTTAAGGAAAGATTATACACAAAATCTTCTAATGACTAATCGAGACGATAGGAAAGTGTTCAATATAATATGCCAGGTTATATCTCACTAATTATGATCTCATTTTTTTATACTGATACCAAGTGCCAAACCTAATGATGGCTACGCCTGATGCTATGATAAGCAGAGATGTCGAAGGAAAAGCAATTAGGATGACAATGAATGTAATCAATAGTACAGTTCCTATACAGGACAATATAGCCCCTGACCTAACAATTATCTGTAAACTCAATCAATTAAGAAAAAGCAAACCATAGTGATATTAGTTTTCTCATAATTATAAAGAAAGTTTGTTTGTATCCAAAGTTACGAAACGGTAAGGAGTATTCTTTGATACCTTCGTAAAGCGTTCATTATAGTATACTAATGGCAGACCTTTGTAAATGTGTTGATCCCACAGATCATGAATTGCATCGAAATATTCCTTTCTTTTTTTTCCTTTCATTCTAATTATCTCATGACATAATAGGTGAGAAATATTTGCACAATTAGTGTCTGCAAAGAAACGAGCACGTTCACTATCGGAAATAGAATTCGTCGGCCTTTTCCAAAGAACCATACAAAAGTTTTCAGTCGAATATCCTTCAATCTGACAGTCTGTCCATAACGGTTTAAAGTATGCTAAGTAAAAATGATAGACCGTTTTACCTCTTTCATTATGATCCCTGGCCAGATAGCTCACCGACATCCGATCAAAAAGTCTGCCGGGAATAACCGGTAAAATATCAGCTTCAACAGTAAAGTCAATATTAAAATAATGCTTAATCCACCAATGATAAAATCTCGTCATCGAAGAAACATAATTCCAATCCTCTTTTTGTCTTTGTTGCCATTCATTGTTCTTGGCCACATAGATGAAAAAAAGTTTCTTAGACAACACAATATTAAAACTCAACTATGGCTATAAAAACCATCTAACATTAGCATTATTATTATTGATTTCAGATCATCACTTATAATAATATAGTGGATGATATGTTTTCAATAGGTTATTAATTATTTGCCGTATAAAAGTAAAAGTAAAAGGTAGCAATAAATGTCCCCTTCACTTGTAATCCAATTCCCAGTTTTTAGCATTAAAGCAGACCTGTTAAACCATACTACTGCAATTATCGCTTTCCCTATGAATTCGACGGTTATATATATAATGATTGGCTTTTGCAATCTCGTAGTCTTTTTACATATTTATACTACTAAGATAATACCTATCGATAAGTTCTTAATTTACTATCTATAAAATTTCAATGGTGTTACAAAGTGTCATTCAAAAAGGTTGGAGCTGTAATCCTTATAGTATCTGAAATGGAAAAATCGGTATTTTTTTATAA
>JAJNBK010000344.1 GCA_021155845.1 Nitrososphaeraceae archaeon | reverse complement strand
CCCTTCCACTTAGGACATCTTGCTACTGTCAAGTTTGCACTAAATAGAGTCGAAGAGCTCGTAATAGTAATTGGAAGTGCACAGACTAGTCATGAGATGAGGAACCCATTTACTGCAGGGGAACGTATTCAAATGATTAGAGATTCGCTAGTGGCAGATAGTGAAGTTGATATAAGAAGAATACTCCTGATTCCTGTCTCTGATATATACATACATTCTCTGTGGACATATCAGGTGGACATTTTAGTTCCAAAATACGATGTAGTTTTTACAAACGATCTTCTTACTGCTCTTTTATTTAAAGAAAGAGAGATAAAAGTAGTTGAACCATCTTTATATCGGAGAAAAGAATTGTCTGCAACAGAAGTTAGATCAAAAATGGCAAAAGATGAAGACTGGAAAAAACTTGTTCCCTTTCAGACTGCAAAAGTTGTGGAAGATATACAGGGTATCAAAAGAATCAAAGCAATTTTTGCAAAGCATGGAATATGAGTTAAGATTAATGATTTTATTCCTCCATCGACTATACTATAAGCAATAGCAAATTACATAATTTGAAACTTATTTACACAAAATAGATCTTGCTTTTATGGTAAATAGTACTTGCCCTTAACGTGGTTTTCAATACTCTCATCTATATTGCAATTCCTTCAAATCTTTGAAATTTTTATCATATCTTCAATTTTGATTTCCATCCCATAACGATTTTCCTCTCTTTTCATGTGATTATATATTTTTAGCAAATCAAATGAATGCCTTATCATATTGAACTTTCCTGATATTTTCATTTGTATAAAATTGAATACAATTGTATATATTCTAAATCTTTTCAGTACAACATCCCTATAGGCTTTTATATTGTTGTGCAATTGTTGAATGAATAATTCTGCACACCATGTAGAAGGAATTATTCCCTCGCCAAGTAAGGGGTAAACAGTACCTATTGACTCGCCTACACCAACTGTTTTTCTACCATCTGTAAATGGTTCACAATTTACTGGTGGACTAATTCGAATAGGTCTTCCAACCTTTTTTATAACATCACATTTATATTTCTTCAAAAATTGATCGACAAATTTATTATTCTGTCTTCTTTCAAAATCTCCCGCTCCTATATGTGCATAGCCATTTTCGAGAGGAAAATACCAGAAATACCCAGTCATTGAAGGAAATGTCTGCAAGTAGAAGTCGTCATACGGCATGTTATTATAATCATATTTTACCTTATATTGGACGCATGGGATCCACATCTCTTTTTTTGGTTTTGGAAGATAGTTTCGATGAAATCCAGTTGAATCAATAATGATATCAAAATCTGATTCAAGATTCTCTTTCTTTGGCACTCTGCCAAATTCTACTTTTGTACCCCTTATCATGTCTTGAATTAATTTTAACTTATCATAACTGACCATTCCTTTCAAACGAATATCTATGCTGTTATCTCTAGTGCCGTTGGTTTCTTTAAGGTCAACTTTCATATATTTTCCATCATGTAGGATATATTGGTCAAAATTCAGGCCGCAATTTTTTGCTAAACCTGACATTACATTTTGACAAGTTGCCCATGCGCAGACAGCATCATGTTGGGCTTTCGGCATTCTCTCAAAACCTACTACGTGATTATCAGTATCATCACTTAATCTATTCATAAGATATGCTCCAGCAACTCCTATCCCAACAACTGCAATTTTCATAATGATATTGACTAGAGAGAAAATAATGTTTAATAAAAACATTCACAAAAAATATTATTGCCTAATGTTGTTGTTATATAAACAGGACCTTGTCATCAGCAAACAAAATTAGAATGCCTCCCTCTGCAGGAGCAGTAGGGATCGGAAATTATTTAGATAGGGGAGCAATTTCACTTTATGGACTAATCATTGCCATTGGTGGATTTTTGCTATATATTATATCTTCAATTATCGTGAAGAGAAAAAAGGATAATAGACAGGATCGTTATAGACTACGATGATTATATTCCATTATATTATAATTATTGTTAACGCAAAAGAAGTACACACTAATTATGCAATATTCAACTACAATAGATCTATCGCAAATGTATTCATAGCACTTATAGCCTGATATTTGAAAATTGCCTATATCGAACAAATTTAGCTTTAGGAATAACAAAAAAAGACTATTCATACATTATGATTGTCAATACAGCTTCCAACTTTATGTCCAACCTCCTTATATCAAGCAATCCTTGATTCCTATTGCTCATCATCAAGCTGGCGGCGCAAAGCCATCATAGCAAGGTGTCTGGTATATTCTTCTTTTGAAATTATCTCTGTTAATGAAATTAGATGGCCATCAGGATGTTTTATAATAGAATGTTTTCCAAATGGTTGCCTGGTCAACATTTTGTAAAACTTTACTTCTTTCTTTTCTAGTTCGCTACAGACTGATTCTAGATTACAGATTACCAATGTTGAAGCCTACCAAAAGCATGTTGACTGTCCTGTCTTAGATACGTAATATCTCCAAATATCTCGTAAGATCAAATAGCAGGATGTAATTACAAAAAGATATCGACTAGTCGTTTTATTCCTAATATTTAACTAACCATCAATCTTGTTCTAATTTTAATTTTTTAAATGGCTTAAAGATGTAAGGAATAAAAATAATAAAAATAAGTCATAATAAAAATAAGTCATACTGTCATTTATTATTCCTGATTATTGTTGCTCTTTATTTACTCCTATGACATTTACAGTATTATATTTCGATAAATTAACGGGACTATAAAGACAAGAAATTTTGGCAGTTAGTTCATTTACACCTTCTCTAATAAGACTATAATCTTGCGTATATGTAAATATCCATGTTGAATAATCATCTTTTATCATAGGACCAGTTGCTGTTGCTTTCTGGAATGGCTTTGTGTCGTTTACATCTATATAAACTTGGCAATCAGTAGTTGAATTATCTGTCGATATTCCGAATATAGTTAGTTCGCCTACCGGAATTTCTTGACCAGTACTAGGGGATGTAATTTTTACACCTATATCTTAGGCAATGGATAGCATCAAAGACTTTGTCCTCATAATTAGATTATTCCCATCATCAGTTCATTAATATAATATTATACAAGAGGAAAAATATTGACAAAGGGAATGTATATTATTGTCTCATTTAGGAGAGTATTTAATACAATGTGGTAGGAGAACTTATCACGCCAAAATTGGAGATTTTGTATTTATTTCAAAAGGAATTCCACATAATTATAAGTCCAGTTCAAAATGTAGAAAAGTTCTTGTAATATCACCTGCAGGATTAGAAAAATACTTTAAAGAAGTTGCTGATATTCTTCGAATCGGTCATCCTATTCTAGTACCAAATTATCTTGGCTTTGCTGTGCTTGATCAATAGTATTTCCAATAGCCGGGAATCTGTGTACTTACATTTGCAAGTATCATAATAGCTCCTTCTGATAATACTTGTTGAAGTTTACTTCGTTTGTGTTAGCTGTTGACGATATTGTAAATATGCTAGTCAGTTAAAGGTAATCCAATTATTATAGCTAGTATTTTGATTACTTTCTTTAAGGTACACTTAACCAAAATACTGCAAAGAAACATCAATCTATTTAACCGCTAGGGAATTCATCAAGATAATTGTCGTTGTGCACAATCTCTCTCTTACTACTAATCATCGATATAATGAATTCTTTCATTCTTTCTTATGTAATCATGTTTATTTTCTCTGCCTATTTCTTCTTGTTGTTTGGACTCCTTAACTTCTATCTTAAGTGACTTGTGCTTTGAAATTGATTCTGTTAACCAGTCAATCATTTTATGTTGTGAAAGCAACAAGGTCATAAGTAATGGTTCGGCTGGAAATGGTTCGCCCTTTGCATTAATTGCAGCAGCATACTTGTAACAATCATTTAGCATCTTTTCAAATAATTCTCTATCTTCAGAAGAAGACAGGCTAACTACAAAACTTTTCCATGATTCAATTTCTTTCGTAAGAATGTCTTCCTTTGGAAATAAACTCATATAATCAATCACTTACAAGCTCTTACTATTACTTTTAAGAATTGATACACCAATAAGACAGGGAGAGTTATATCTCCTAAAAGGCCAGACTATTATTGATAAGAATGTATACATAATGATAGGTCCTAGTATAAGGAAGTAGGAATCATGCAGAGGATACCCATTTTAATTAATTGGCTGAAAAATAAAGTATTGCATGCAAAAGTAGTAAATATACGCGATAGCACAATATACTAGAGAAAACATTGATAATTTATCGGAAGATCAATCTATGTATTTATTTTAATAACGTATCAAATATCTATTAAATGCTGAAAATTATAGAAATATTACAATTTATATGGATATATACTCGGAATAGTTTTGAATTATGGAATAATAATATAGAAATATATCATTGTCTATATGAGTTATTCCATATTATCTAGATTTTATTGACTTTCAACTTTGAGGCTCATAATGAAGGCGTAGTTTTAGCCCTACACGGTGATTTATTCTTCAAATACGCGTTTAGAATTGCCAATTACATTGGATACAGGATATTCAATTAAAAAAATTACGGGTCATTGATCCCTTTTGTAATAATATTAGTGATCTTATTCTGTCGAGAGAGCACTAATCCTTGTTGTTTTTCAAGAATATGATGATCATAATTTCTATAGTATAGATCTAGTTGCATGCTGTCAAATAACTATAATTTTGTTATTCTTAAACCTATTACGCATAAATAATAAAAAATTTTATTTCTTCGTTATTTCTTTATCCTCTCAAAACGA
>JAJNBK010000343.1 GCA_021155845.1 Nitrososphaeraceae archaeon | reverse complement strand
CTTTGTAAAGTACTCGCAAAGAAGGATTATTTTCATTATTGTTTGCAATATAGTCCACAAGATCTTGTACAGCAGATTCTAATACTTCCTTCAGATTGAATCTTTCTTTATTCAATTTAAGCGACTGGCTTTCAATTTTTGCAACGTCAAGAATATCTGAGGCGAGACGATCTAATCTTTTTGCATTTCGAATAATCATTGAAACTTGTTCCTTTTCTATTTCAACAGATTTCCTTTTATGATTGAATTGATGTTCAATAAATTCTGCCTCTCCCAGAATTGGCATTATTGGAGTTCGCAATTCATGTGCTGCTATATTGATAAACTCCTTTTGCATTTTGTCATGAACTTTCAACTGTTCGTTTGCTGCAGCAAGTAGTTTATTTGACTCTATTAACGAGAGGTTTACTTTTTTGAGCTCTGTAGTTCTACTATTTACGGCCGTTTCCAACCTCCTATTCCAAGATAAAATTAAAAATGCAATGCCAACTGCGATTGCACCAATTATAATAACCATAAGTGTGCTAAAATTCTTTTGTTGCTCTATCAGATCGCCAACGTTGCTTGCGAGCTTATGCGGAGAGCTAATAAAAAGTGTCCATAGATGCTTTCCTTCAATCAATACTGGCTGGTATGATATAGTAGTCATCTCACCATCAAATGTAATTTGTTCAGCATTCGCCTTATCTTGCAATGAGCGTCCCAAAATTGCATTATATTGTTCCTTTATCTCCGATGGAATCAATGATTGAAATTCTTTTCCTAAGTAATCTTTACCTATGAGGGATTGATTTCGAGCGTATAAAATTATCCCATTCTTGTCCATGAGTCCTACATTGCTTAGAAATTCTGGCGATATCTCATTTTGCAAAAACTTTCCTAAAGTGCTTACATTAATTGCCGCAACGATAACTCCTTTGAATGTTTCCACTTGGCGATTATTATCAGCTACACCTTTACCTTCTTTTTGATTATCCAGTATTGGAAGAGAAACATATAGTCTAGGGACATTATCAGAAGATTCCACTTCGCTACTATGATATGGCAAATGCCTCTCTTTCGGTATGACAAAGTATTGTCTATAACTCAAGTCCATTTTAGCGCCAATTTGGTTTATCGTATCATTTCTATTACTCCATGTAACTACTTGACCATCTTTATCAAGCCAATAATATGCATTTGTTAATGTACTTGTCGAATCTTGTGCGGTAGTTAAAAGAATTTGTGCCGATTCTGTTTCATTATTTTGGATAGATGGGGCGTTAGTAATAATTTGTAAATTAGCTGTAATTGAGTCTATACTACGAAATAGGATACGCGATAAATCATATGCCTGTATCCTAGCATTTGATTTTACATCTTGTGAAGAAATTTTGGCTATTTCATCTGCCGTAAAAGATGAGTACTGATAGGAAACTACTGCTAAAGTTACTCCAGCTGCTGCTATTATAGAAAGTAACGCAATATTCTGCCTCGAGAATGTTGTTTGTATCAATAATTTACATTAATAATCGTAGTTGTCCTTATTAAATAAATAACATAAATATATAATATTCTATAAATTTCGTTTGACAGGCAAATACATACGATGTTTGCCTATCATCTAAAAGCAAATTATTAAATTTATATAATGTCGTCCTATATCACCATGCATATAATATATATAATATACTCTCATAATCAACCCGAAAAAAATGGATTGTAAATGCATATTCACTATACAATATAATGGCACTCTGTTTATTTATTTATTCATTTATTTATGCTCATTACATGCATTACAAAAATTTATCCACCTTCTAACTTTTGTTATTCCTTTAGTTCCAATAGTCCCGACTGGAATTTTTAAAATGGCAGCAATATTCTGCACCGCGTAATCATCGGAAATCAATGTCGACTTTAACTGAAAGGCTAGAGCAAGTATTGATACATCTGCAGTCGAAAGTTTTTCATAATCACCAGTTTTTTTTGCCATTATAATAACTTGTCGGAGACATTCTTTATCAGGTTCTAATATTTTTAATCTATCTGAGTCTATTAAAAGTTCTATTGCACCATATTTTCGATTCATATGTTTTATTTCATTTAAGATTGAATTTGTAGTATAACATTTCGATAAGGTTAGAAAAGGAAAACCCGAATAAAATGCGCTTGCATCTATAACCAATTTGTTAGAAGCCGAGTTTTGCAAGCTGCCTCATGCCCTTTTTATGGATACGAATAAATTGTGCATCAGGATAAAAACGCGAAATCGTTACGCTTTGTCCTGCAATAACCCTTAATACTTCCTGTCCGTCTATTATTAGATTTGCGTCATGATTACTCTTGATTTCTATTTCTTCATTTGGAATTATTATCTGTGGCATTCTGTTAACTGATGCAATTGGACTAATCATCAAGCAGTTCAGACTTTCATGCATAATTGGACTACCAACAGAAAATGAGTGACCTGTTGACCCTGTTGGAGTTGAAATAAGGATACCATCCATTCTCTCTTTCATTTCATCATTCATAAATCTTAGAGACATAGTAGGTGTTCTCGTCAAATTAATTCTTGTAAACAAAAAGTCATTCAATGCAGCAGGAGTTGTGGTACCGTCTACTGAAGCCTGTATTCTGAGCCGAGAATCGTAAAAATAATGGCCTGTGAGTATTGAATGAATAGCATCATCTATTGAATCTATTCCCGCCTCTGCCAATATTCCTCTATTGCCACCAATATTTATACTGAATAATGGTACTTTGCACGGAATAATTCTGAATGCTCTTAAAGTAGTCCCATCTCCTCCTATTGCAAAAATAAGGTCAAGATTAATTCTTTTT
>JAJNBK010000012.1 GCA_021155845.1 Nitrososphaeraceae archaeon | reverse complement strand
AATATGGATTTTCACTTTTTGAAGGTTGATAACCTTCATATTCGTTATATAGATACAAAGTCGAAAGGCAAATCTGTGTTGCTTATTCACGGTTTAGGTGGATCGATAGAGAGTTGGATCAATAATATTGACATACTTTCAACAATGCAACTCAGAGTAATTGCAGTTGATCTTCCAGGATTTGGTTCTAGTGACAAACCACAAATCAATTATACAATAAATTTTTATACAAAATTCATTGCAAAGTTCATTGATTCTTTAAAGATATCAAGTCCTGTATCTATTGTTGGCTCTTCACTTGGAGGCCATATTGCGGCGGAAGTTGCAATACATTATTATAAGATAGTTTGCAAACTTATTTTGGTAAGCCCGGCAGGTGCATTGCCTATTTCGTTTAGAGGAACACCTTCTTTGCTAAAGTATACTAATATATTAAAAGCAAGGACCGTCCATGAAGTAAAGAGAGCATTATCTTCTGTAGATGACAGTCTTATTGATGAAAATTATGCACAGGTAGTTTATCAAAAGTTGTCTATGCCTGGAGCAAAGGAGGCATTCCTGTCTGCTCTTAGAGGTAGTGCTCGTTCACCAAGACTAAACAGGCGTTTACATAAAATAAAGGCAAATACACTATTGATTTGGGGAAAAGAAGATCGTATAATTCCTGTAAAATTTATTGAACCTTTCATAAAGATGAAAAATTGCAGATTGATACTACTTGAAAATTCTGGTCATAGGCCACATGTTGACAAACCAGCAATTTTTAATAATGCTGTAGCAGATTTCATTAACGATTAAGGAAATCTTGAAAGTATGTCTTATTTATTCATCTTTGCTCAATCGGCAAGATGATTACCTGATGTCTGGAATCTATCATTGGCAGATGCTCCAAATTAATTGTCATTTTGTTTTTATTAATATTATAATAACTCATTGAGTAATCGATATATTCTAGCATTAACTCGCTCTTATGTGGTCTATAATGGTGTAAAAAACTCCCACTAGACATAAGCTAAAATTCTTCGTATTGTTCGTAGTTAATATTATATGAAATATAATCCTACGATCGGGATATACCTTTAATTCACATAATAAAATTTTTCATACATTATCGTTAGACAAATAACAATTTATCCTAGTAAACTTTTCTTTTAGGTATCAATTGAAAGTTTCTGACAGGACGCGTGAAGTAGAATATGCTATTCGTGATATCATTTCGTATGCAAGTGATTATGAAAAATCTGGAAAACAAATAATCTATTTAAATATTGGAGATCCAGTGAAATATGATTTCAAGACTCCTGAACATATTAAACTCGCATTAACTGAAGCTGTAAAAAATGATGAGAACTATTATACCAAATCAGAAGGATTGCCTGAATTATGTAAAGCTATTGTAGAGAAAGAATCACAAAAAGGATTATCTATAACAGAAGAAGATGTTTTAGTTACTAATGGTGTTTCTGAAGGTCTTGAGATGACTTTATCGTCTGTTGTTGATCCTAATACAGAGGTTCTAATGCCAGGGCCCTATTATCCGCCTTATTCATCATATGTGAAATTTTATGGAGGAAGGCCTGTTGAATTCAAACTGCATGAAGATGGTAAACCAGATCTAGAGAATCTTTTATCAAAAATAACTTCAAAATCGCGTGCAATATGTATAATTAGTCCAAATAATCCTACAGGAGAGGTATTTGACCGGAAAAGCCTTCAACAGATAATTGATGTCGCAGCCGAACATGATCTATATGTAATCTGTGATGAAATTTATGACAAAATAGTTTTCGATGATCAATTTACTGGAATTGGAAAAGTGGCAAGAGATGCTCCAGTCATCCTTCTTAATGGTTTTTCAAAAGCATACCTAATGAGTGGATGGCGTTGCGGGTATATATGCATGAATAGCGATTCTAAAAAATTGGATGCACTGCGAAAGAATATTCCAAAACTTGCAAGAGTACGAATATCTACTAATTTACCCGTACAAATTGCTGCAGTAGAAGCATTACGAGGACCCCAAGGCCATATTGCTGATATGGTGCAAAAGTTGCGCAGAAGAAGGGATTATACAGTAAAACGTCTAAATGCAATAAAAGGTGTTTCATGTAGGATGCCTCGTGGAGCCTTTTATGTTTTTCCAAAAATTGATCTTAATCGTAGATGGAAAGATGACCAGCATTTTGTTATAGATCTACTTAACAATACTGGAGTCCTGACGGTGCACGGTTCAGGATTTGGAACAGCATTTGGCGCAAGCCACTTTCGAATAGTTTATCTTCCAAAAGAAGATATACTTGAGAGAGCAATTGATAGTCTCGAGTATTTTATAAATCAATCAAGCAAATAATTAAAAGTGGTTACTGTACAATTACCGATATAGTTGAGTTCTATTTCAAGAACCCCATCATGGCAAAGGAGAGATAATGGCCTAACGATCAGGATGATTCTAAGTTTTGCAATTCTTGCCTTACTCTATATAATATTTCTTTCTGTGCTTGTATATCTTGGAGTTGGGTTTATCCCTATAATGATAATTGCATCTTTGATGATTCTGGCTCAATGGTATTTCTCAGACAAGATCGTGCTATGGAGTTCTGGAGCAAAGGTAGTTACCAGAGATCAATTTCCAAAACTGCATGATATGGTAGAAAGAATAGTGGCAAGGAATAACCTTCCAAAACCAAAGATAGCAGTAATAAATACAAACATGCCTAATGCCTTTGCGACAGGTAAAGGGCAGAAGAGCTCCATAGTAGCTGTTACAACAGGTTTAATGGATATTCTCGACGATCCAGAAGAGTTAGAAGGTGTGATAGCACACGAGTTAACCCACATTAGAAACAGAGATGTACTTGTATTAACTCTTGCAAGTGTTTTCGCTACTGTTGCATGGTATCTTATGCAGTTTGGATTCTATGGCGGATTACATGGTGGGATGGGATACGGAAGAGACCGAAATAGTGGCGGCACTATGATAATCGTGATAGTGGTAGCTGTTCTAGTATGGGTTATCAGTTTTCTTATTATTAGGGCAATTTCTCGATACAGGGAATTTTCAGCAGATAGGGGAGCTGCCCAGATGACAGGAAAACCTGTCAAATTGGCTAATGCTTTGATGAAGATAAGTGGTACTATGCGCCGAGTTCCTACAAAAGACTTGAGACAAGTAGAAGGATTAAATGCATTTTTTATTATACCAGCTATTTCTGGAAGCACAATCGGAAATCTTTTCTCGACTCATCCTCCTACTGAAAAGAGAGTACAAAAACTCATGGAGATGGAGGCATCCATGAGTTGAGATTCTTTGGAAAATTTTTAAAAAAGAACTATAATGCAAAAACGGATTCTGATGTCCTTTTTTCGCTCTCTTCAGCATATCTAACTCTAGAGAGCAAGATTGGTCTAAAAAATTCTGGAAGATGTGCATTGAGTCTTAAAAGTATCAGTGGGATGTATTTTAATGAAATGAAAGACGATATTAAGCGGTTTCTTGATATAAGCAAGACTGATTTTGAATTAACCTATCGCACTGTTACTGATTCTTATGGTTATCTCTGGGTTATACTTGAAGGTAAAAAAATAGAAGATCTTCTCGCAGGAATTAGTGCAGTAGGAGATACTGTTGATGAAAAGGGTTTTTCAAATCAGTTACTTGTGGCAATCTTTGAATTTACTAATGATAGAAATAAAAAACAGTATTTGATTTACAACTATAAGCGCGACAGCTTTTATCCTTTTGTACCAGTAGATGGTAGTCAAAAAACAAGAAATACTGAAGAGGAGATGAAAATGATGGCTACAATCGGGGATGAGGTTCCCCTAGAGAAAGATATGACTTTATGGTATCCTCTTTGGGATTTGCCACTTTAGAATTCTGGAACTACGCCCTCGCCTTGGAAAAGTCTCTTTGCCTCTTCAATCGAAAGATCAGTACTTGGCAATATGATATCGGATTGCACTATTTCTTTTGGATCGAGCTGTTTTGAGTTTTTTTCTACTATATCTGTCAATTCTGTTAGGCGTTTTTTAAACTCTGTGTTATCAGTTCTGTCATTACTTACTAATTGGACTATCGAGTTATCGATTTCATTAAGTTTTTTAAGTATTTTATTATCTACCATGAACTGACCTTGACCCATAATCCTGACAATTTTGTTTTTTTGTAGTGGTCTAACTCCTACAGTTGCTCTTTTTGCCTTAGCGGTTACTGGTATTGATACTTTTCGCTTCGTTGGACGTGTTTTTCGCTGCTGACCTATTGATTTTATTGAAGAAGATCTGACTTTCTTTGCCTTTATTGTTTCTTTTTTCTTTAATTTGGGACTTTTTTTCTTTATAGCAGATGCCTTAAGAAACTTTCTTTTCAATGGCTTTTGATCCTTGCCTATCATATTCCTTGAGGATTTGGCGCTTTTTATGCGTTTTTTGCCATTCATTGTTGTATTTCTTGCTCCTCTATTACCTGTTTCTTTTTACGTGCCTTCTCAGCCTTTAACTTTGCTAATTCTTCTTCTACTGAACCGTTTACTGTAATTTTTTCTAGTTCTTTTTCGATATCATCTTTATTTGATGTATAATCTGTAAGAACCCCAGAATTTATCATTTCGTCTAAAGCTTGAGCCTTTGCTTTCATCTTTTCAGTCTTATCCTCTGCTCTATTCATTGATACACCAACATCTGTCATTTCCTCAGAGATTCCTGAAACACTTTCTTTTATGCGGACTTGAGCTTCTGCTGCGGAATATTGTGCCTTGATGACCTCTTTCTTTGACTTGAATTCTTCAACTTTGGCAGACAGACGTTTTTCAGTCTGTTCAAGTTTTTCCTGTTCATTTTGCATTTCTGCAATTTGTTTTTCCAAGCCTTGTACTTGAAGCAAATTCGCATTCTTGCGCTCTAATGCCAGCTTTGCCAAATCCTCTCTATCTACTTCAATTGAACGACGGGCTTGTTCATCAAGTGTACGAATATTATCCCATAGTTTTGCCTTCTGCATTTCTAGTCGTTTCTTAGAAGTTACCACTTCAGCAATATCTCTACGTAACTTGTTCAACATTTCAGTTTGTTTCACATGAGAATAATCAAGTGCTTGCCGTGGATCTTCATACCTATCTAGAAGTTGGTTCACTTTTTGTTTAATTACTGTTGAAAGACGATTTGTTAAACCCATCTAAATCATATAATAATGGTAGTAAATAATTATTAAATATACTGAAATCACTGATCCTATATTAGATAACTATTTTCCATAGTTAAATCTGCGTCGTTCATGTTCATCAGGCGGCCCATAATCTTCTTTCTTTTTAAAGTAGCCCCAGTATAGCAAAATTCCGCCAGCAATTAACATAGCAATGACAAATTTTTCATTTGTAAGTTGTGCATTGGTGTAATTATCAAGGTAGAATTCAAAAGAGAATTCCGTTGTGATAAAATAGAGATTTCTTAGAGCGATGATAACAGCCATGAGTATGAAGAGGACACCCATTGCAGACATCCAGTTTCTACCGCGACGGCTTTCCTCTCCACTTCCTTCTGTGTATCTCATAATTCTTTACACTAATCTAATACTAGGATGCTTCATCTTATTTCTTTTAGCTGCATTTAGTAGCATGGGGGTTAGAATTTCTGCTTGATATGTCATGGACAACGGACCTAAATATATAGAACGAAGTCCATTAATCTCAGAAATCAATGTATTTAATGTCGCTACGGTGCTCTGATCATCTCCACATACGAAGGTATCTGCATCGAGACTTCTTTTTACATTTAGCAGCTTAACCTCCGAGATTGTATGAAATGCTGAAACAACTCTAGATCTAGGCGGTAACTTGTCTGCTACCATCTCTGCGGCAAATTTTTTTCCTTTTTCAATAGGGATGTAGATGAACCCAGCATCTATTCTGGTCATCGGAACGATTGGTGAGACAATGACACATTCATTTCTAACTTCCTTCACAAGTCTATCACATGTATCATCGATAGATTCATATGGAATAGATAAAATTAAGATATCAGAATTTTTTGCTAAAGAAAAATTATCATCTCCGGAAATGCTTCCAGTCATACTGTTACCATATGCTTCACGGGCAACTTCTATGTAACTTTGAACAGCCTCTTTTGCCCTTTGTGCATCTCGGGAACCCACAATAATGTCATGACTATAACACCATCTTAGAGCAAAACCTTTTCCCATGCCGCCAGTACCACCAATTATTCCCACTCTCATATACTGTTCAATTCATTTCGTAAATAATGGATATTAATCTTATCAAATAATCTGAACATTGTATTTTATTTTATTTAAAATCTAATAGACAAAAAAAGAAGTATTGGATTTATCATCCAGTTAGTTTTGCGAAAATTAATATTCTTATCTTGCTGAATTTCAATGATTTTATTTGCCACTCGTAGTACTTATGCGTCATGGGCAGGCTGACAATAATGTAAATAGAATCCTCGTAGGTAGATATATCGAGTCACATCTTACAGAATACGGAAAACAGCAGGTTTCTGATACTGCAAAATATCTAAAGAATATGCCAATAGAAGAGGTCTTTGTGAGTCCTGTAACGCGCACTATTGAAACTGCAAAAATCGTTTGTAAAATACTAGGAAAGAAATACAAAATAGACGAGCGACTGTATGAAATTGATCTTGGTAAGCTTGTTGGGATGAAATATGATGATATAATTCACAAATACGGAAACCTATTTCTAAAATTCTACACTGAAAACGATGATACACTAATTAGACATGGAGTCGAAACTTTTACATCTGTAAAACTCAGAATAAAACATCTCCTTGACGAGATCGCAGAAAAGCATAGAGACAAAAATATTCTGATGATCACTCACCTAGATCCAATAAAAGCCGTTATCTCTATCTTGCTCGATTTAAAACCTGAAGTACTTTATCAATGGCATATGCGTAACGCAGCACTGACAATATTAAATCATGAGAGAAAGATTTACTCTCTATATGCAGTGAATGTAATGGGTATACACCGTTATATGAATCGCCTCCCTAGTGACTATATCTCTTCTAAGTCTTGCTGAATATGCTCTTGCTCAAGAATCTGCAGAAGATTATGTTATTAGACGAGTAGAGATATGGGGCACGTTTTATAGATTGATGATAATAGCATTTGTTGTTGGTGCGGTTGTTCAAGGTACTATTGTTTATATAATTTGGAGGTTCCGTGAATCTAATAAGAAAAATCAGCCTAAAGGACCAATGGAGCGTGCACATCATTAATGGGTCACGCTACAGTAGAATGGGTATATGTTGGTGTTGTAATTAGTCTTCTTACATATGTGGGAGCAGAATCATGGAATGTAGAAAGAGTTCTGGAACATGCACCTCAAGAAGCTGAAATTGTTAAAGTTACTGGACAGCAATGGTTCTGGACTTTTGAACACGCAGACGGAACAAAAGAGATCGGGGAGCTACACGTAAAAAAGGGAGTACCCTACCGATTTGAGATCATTTCCCAAGATGTTATCCATAACTTTAACATTCCTGACTTTACTATCTTAATGGATGCCATTCCGGGTAGAGTTAATTCAGTATGGAATTTGTTTGATCAAACTGGCGAATATTTGATTCAGTGCAGAGAATACTGTGGTCTACTTCACTATAATATGAAGGCAAAATTGTTTGTAGAAGAACCAACGCAAACAAATGTAGCAGCCGAGACTGAAACTACAAATCAATCTCAATCAGCAACTACCAGTACGGGGACATCATCAGCTGCTACTACTACTACTCCTGCAACAACAACAGCTGCCGCTGCTGCTACTCTAACTATTCCTGCGGGTGCAGCTACTCCTGGTAATCCTGCATATGAGCCTGCTTCTCTGACAG
>JAJNBK010000342.1 GCA_021155845.1 Nitrososphaeraceae archaeon | reverse complement strand
ATATCGCTACTGCCACTGCAGCAATACCCCCGCCGGCTGCGTAAATGGCCTTTGTGTTCATATGATGTTCATGATTGTGGTTCTTTATAAAGGGAGAGAGAGATACGTTGCCTCATAGAACAATGTTACCTATATATACTATAATAGTCACGGCTGACTATAATATTATTTATTGGTTTATATCATAGAACTAAGCCGTTGGCATCAATTATACTAGTAGCATAATATAACAGTCATTTAACATCCTCTTGATATCCTCTATTCCAATACAAACTTACTCTATTGAAATATGATAGTTGATCCAATTTTTTACGTATTGGGATATCTTCACTTTTTAAGCTAATGCAATTTCTTTAAATGATTTATCATAATGACGCATCGAGCATAACCTATATCTTCGTATATTTTGCAGCCATTATCAATACATATATCTGAAGTTAAGTTTCTTGCTTCACCATTTTGGATATCGCGATGGATTTTCTTCTGAACCAGGATATCAGAATATTTTAAATTTTTTAGCAATTTTTTCTACATTCTAGCTTAAATGCAGAGGCCACGAATAGACTCAATTGATTCACCGTGAGACTGCAGAATTCTATAAAGAATTCTATAAAATATGAGGAATTCCTTTTCTTCTCTCATCGATATTGTATTATAGCCATATCATTATGATTCAGATTGTTTCTTCTTAGGCTTGGACATGGTGTAAAATCCATGAGCAGAAATTAGAAATGCAGCAAGAGACATTTTGGTGGCAAATACAAGATTCCATGGCGTTTTGGGATTAGGATACGCTACATTTATGTCATCAAGCCTTATTATTCCTTTTATAGCATCTGCTGTGATTAGGGAATTCCATACGATAAAGTTGTAAATGAATTCATATAGGGCTACTACTGCTATTGATAAGACAATCAATTGGAAGATCGATTTGACAGATTTAGGAATATCTTTTACTTTCTCTCCGCCTAGTCTGGTTATGCAATACCATCCTAACACGGATACTATCATTAAATAAGTGACAAGTTTTGCAAATCCAGGCAATGGAAATTCTGTGTTTACTAATACTTCACCTATAACCACTCTTCCTGTAACAAGGTATTCTATTGTACTAATATAGAGAGCATAAAATGTGATAATTGCCATAGCAGCGGCACAAAAGTAGAAGATTCCTAGAAAAAGATTCTTTGTCCTTGTCTCATCTCTCTCTAGAGCTGGGTTATGCATATCTGTACGATGCTTACTAATCAGATGGGAATATAAAAATTGTATATTCTGATTAATTCAGTTACTTCAAGCTTTTAAGTATTGTATCAACAGGTAATGTATTAAGTATGTCTGATTGTTTTGTCCAACCTCGTCTGGTTTGACCTATACTAAATTTCAAAAACGCAAAATGGACAGAATGAATAGCATCTCTGAATCAATTACAAGTTTGATATTATTTTCAACTGCCATTCTAATATAATCGTCTTTTAGGTCAAGACGGTCATAATGAGCTTGATGATTTTTTGATCTTGAATATCTGATTCATTCTTGTCATTTATTTCTGCGATTTTATTAGCCTACTCCAGTATTTGTTTTTCATCAAGTCCATTAGTCAATTTCAAGCTTTTTGTATGGTCTGTAATAGCAATATATTCAGTACAACTTTTTCTTTTGCAGATAAAGATATGATCTTAACATTTATCTATCGTTGCATTTAATGAAAGATTACTGTTACTGCAGAAACGGTAATGATGACCACCTTCTAGCTCTGAGCCGTTTCCGCAAAAATTAATCTACATATGCTTTATTATTTCTTTTCTAAAATAAATCAGATCGAAATAATACACTGAATTCAAGAAGTAATTTAAGTCAACAACTTTTATACTATCTGTTATTGACAAGTCACAACATGAAAAGACCTGACTGGGATATCTACTTTATGCTTCAGGCAGAGGTCGCAAAGCTTCGTTCAAACTGTCTTACAAGGCATATCGGCGCTATAATAGTAAAGGACAATAGGCAAATAGCAACAGGATATAATGGAACTCCTTCTGGTATCAAAAATTGATTTGGAAATGCTGGGAGTACTAAAGGCGCTACGCTATATTCCACCTTTGCTCCATGTCTGGAATGTAGTAAGATGGCCATCAGTGTAGGTATTACGAGGATAGTTGTTCTTGCCAACTATCCAGAGGATGGCACACAATTACTAAAGGAAGCTAAAATTAAATTACAAAAATTAAATCAAAATCAACTACTGCATTGGACAATGCTTATCAGTCAAGATCCTATCACATCTACCAAAATTATAGATAAAGCTTGAAAATAAATGGCTATCATAAGAAGAAAGTAGACATCAATATTATGAAAGTATAATTTGATTTAACCCTAACCCTCCTTATTATATAGATAATCTATTATAACACATTTTTGGATAAATCGATCCCTCAGAATACAGTCCTCTAATATCATAACACTAATAGATTACTATTTACAAAAAGAGTAGAATTTTTTTAGTATGTAGCTTATACTAAAAAACAGAAAACTTTGCAGATTGAAGT
>JAJNBK010000341.1 GCA_021155845.1 Nitrososphaeraceae archaeon | reverse complement strand
TCTGACGGATTTAGGCACAATAATACTGCCTTCGCCGTCAATATAGTGCACGTCTGTTCAGAGTATTCAATGACATATAAAATTAACTTTTAGCCTATTACATGAATGATATAGAAAGAATATGTGAGACAGTGTCTTTGTTAGATAAAAAAGATCATTTCCATATTCAAAATTAAAATTAACCTATGATATAAAAGAAAAAGGCCAAATAAGAAAATCAACAGAACCCTTTTACATGCGGGGATCTAATCCTACTGAACCCGGCCATTAACTCTCTTTCTGCTTGAACCTAGAAACTTGACTATGATTTTGTCAATTCAACTGAAGTATACTATGAAGATGGAAGCAGTATCAGATTCTTCCCAGACGGAACAGAACTGAACTTGACTCATAACATCATATTTCCCTAATTACATTTACGGGAATGGGACCATATATATATTAACTAACAACAACAACAACACGAGAAGAAGGAACAGAAGAGGAAGAAGAATGAGAGGAAACTCTTAAAAGATTAGATTTCTAACCTTCTTTCATGTGGTGGTTTTGGTTGTTGTTGTTGTGGTGGTTTTTTGGTAAAAGAAGGTAGGTTAAGTCTACTTTCAATGCAGAAGAGCTCATAGAATGGCATTTTATTCCATTACAAAGTATACCATAAACTTTATTTAAATAAACTTGAGCTCTAAATTTTAGACGAACTATATCTTGAGTTAAAAACAAATTAGAATAGCTCTTAGACTAAATCATCTTATATTGCGCAAGTGGATTACATACACTAGTGTATTGCATCCCACCGAACCCGGCTAACTATATGGGTTTATCAAGAGGTATTGTAATTGAGCTTGCTTATTTGCATTATCTCTAAAGTAACATAACATAACTGACACTCATAATAAGAATTTCTGACCGATTTACATAAATAATTGCCTAGAAGTTGTTGTCATACATTATAAGACTACTCTTTTTTTTATTATCACTCAACTGAATTGAATGCCACTATACTTTGGCAGAATTAAGAAATTTATTTAACTATGATTAAGAGAATATATGTTTTTATTGTTATCGAATGAAGGTAGTAAGTCGACTTGAGTAATAGTGGCAATAATAATATTAGTACAAATATTCCTATCAAGGAAAGAGCTCTGGTATTACAAGGAGGAGGATCTTTAGGTGCTTATGCAGCAGGTGCCTATAAGGCGTTATATGAAATGCTTTCTAAGAAAGATGCAAAGGAAGGAAAGGAGAAAAGCACAACCTTTGATATTATTGCAGGCACTTCAATTGGTGCGATAAATGCTGCAATACTTGTAAGTTACGTTATTGAAAATGGAACTTATGAAGGCTCAGCAGAGAGGCTCATAGATTTTTGGAACTATTTATCAAAGGAATCAATAGCGGAAACTAATCCATTTTTTAGGCCATGGTGGGATTACTGGCATATAATTAATAAGTCAGTTGCTTCAGGAGAAGCAGCAAGAAGGTATTATTCAGCAAAAGAATTTGTCTTCTCTGGCGTACCTAATGTTTTTTCTCCTCTTGCACCTTTGCCTGACAATAAGTTTTTTGATTCATATAATAATACATGGTACCGATTTAATAATCAGCCGCTAAAGCGGAGTCTAGAACGCTTTGCAAAATTCCCTATAGCAACAGATCATAAAGCGAATCAGCCAAGACTGATATTAGTTGCCGTTGATATTGCTGATGGCGTGCCAGTAACATTTGACAGCTACCCCAAGGAAGACGGTTCTAGGAAAACTCATTATGGAAGGTTCATAACTCAAGACAATAAGAAGATAGGTTTTGAGCATGTGATAAGATATGATAAAGGAATTACTTCTGACCATGTTATTGCAAGTGGGTCTTATCCTGTTAATTTTGATTACGCTTCATTAGAAGTCGAGAGCTATGATACTGGTGGTGGTAGTAGTAGTAGTATTATTAAGAACGATGCTCCTTACAGTAGGAAGAATAGTAGTAATAGGAATCCTGATGATCCATTGAACCATTACGAAAAAGAGATACGATATTTTTGGGATGGAGGACTAATGGCAAATACTCCATTATCTCAGCTAGTTTTGCTCCATAGGAATCCCTACTGACCGTGATGGTGTGATAAACAGAAATAACGATATTACTTTCTCGGATCGTACTCATAGAGACGAAGAAATATTGTTACTAATATCTGATTATATAGACTTGATACGAGATCTGATAAGGATAGCAAAGGAGAATAAAGTAAAGGATGAAGTAATTGATAATCTATTGGATCAACAAACAAAGTATCATGGGGTAGTATTTCAGTCTAGAAAGTACAAGGACATGGTGGAAGGTAGATTTGATATAGCTGAAATAATAAGAATAGAAAGAAAGAATGATGAAAATACGATTTCAGACAAAATATTTGATTTCTCATCTGGAACAATTAAGCAGTTAATAAAGGATGGTTATGAAGATACCATCGATTACATCAATACAAGGACGAATTGAATATACATATACTCTCGTCCATTATTACTACTACCTTAAACTGCAATATTATTTATTATACCTCCAAGCCGGGTCCATTAAGAGAATTAAGTGCAAATCAAGAAAAATTATTGAAGCATCTTACTCCTTTATGTTCGAAAAAGCATTTTAAGAAGTACATCATTGGTGTATAAAGTGTCTTCTTCCTCTTCTCGTTCTGAACCCAAATCCCCAGGTTGGCTGCGCGCTGCACAAATTGGCCTAGGTATAATAGCTGTGATACTATCAATAGCTGTCCTTGTTTCTCCAGCATCGGCGGTCGTCTCAATAGTCATATTAGTTGCAATAATTTTGTTAGTAGTAGGAATTGAAAAAGTCTTAAGTGGCATATTTATCCCAAGCAAGTCACGTTGGGGTAGCATAGGTCTTGGTATTATAGTTATTATATTATCGATCATAGTTCTGTCATTCCCAGTAGGAACGACTGCATTTTTGATAATCCTGCTTGCAATTGCTTTACTAATTGATGGTATCGCAAGAGTAATTCATGGTATTGGAGACAAGACAAGCCGTAGTTGGTCAAGGATGTTCAGGATTGCCGCAGGTGTAATAGCTATTGTATTGGCTCTAGTGATAATCGCATCTCCTGTTATAGGAGCAGCTCTTGTAGGC